>JAYPYO010000007.1:0-65601 GCA_038135995.1 Porticoccaceae bacterium | reverse complement strand
GCCCCGGATTGTGATTCCGGTGGTCGCGGGTTCAATCCCCGTCGTCCACCCCATTAATTCCCGCTTCAGCACAGTCTAACTCTCGCCGTTTATACAGCGCCATATGGCACTCCGTAAGAATGGAGAGCGCGATCTCCTCAGGAAACTCGCCCTCAATATTTATACCTGCAGGGCCTGACACCCCGGTGCGCAGACTGGCCTCGGTCAGCCCTGCTGCTTCTATCACCTCGACTCTACGATGAACTGGGCCTAAAAGTCCGACATAGGCGAGATCCAAAGACTGCATGCTGCTCAGGGCCTGGGCATCCATAACTATGTTATGACTCATGATGATGACCGCATCCGCTGACTGCACCTCTGGCTGCTGATGAATAATGTCAGCGGGACAGCGTATTATTTGATCAGCAGCAGGAAAGAACTCCCGTCGTGCATTAGCTGGGCGTGAATCCCAAACTGTGACCATCCAGCCCATTATCTTCGCCATCTCGACCAGAGGCCGAGCATCAACGCCACCACCAACTACCAGTATATGTGGGACTGGGGTCTGATAGCTTACAAGCCAATTTTGATTCTGCGTACTGAGTAGCCGTGCTCTTTTGTTTGAGCCTGAAAGACCAACTTCAGCTAACTTTTGTTGATGGTCTTTAATATTCATCCACGAGGCCTCTGCCTCTGTGCCGGCTTCTATTGCCTGCCAGTAATAACCCTGCTCGCGACTGTGCAAATTTTCGTAGACAGTCATCAGATCCAAATAATTATTTTTCGGTAAGACCGCCTGCAGAATAATGTGCACCACACCGCCACAACCAATGCCTAGCTGAAATGCAATATCATCCTCATCAGCACCGTCATAGCAAAGGGTCATAGACTTCTCTGTACTCATGACCTGAGCGGCCCGTTGTTGGATATTTGCCTCGAGGCATCCTCCACTCAACAGACCAAACTGCTGCCCCAGGCTATTAAAAAACATCATTGCTCCGGGCTTGCGATAGCAGGGACCTTCGGTTTTATAAACAGTACCAAGCACCCATAAACACTCATCTTTTTGCACATACCAAGTGTCTAAAAGATGCTGCAAATGGCTTGGACTCTTAGCTGTGTTGATCATTAAAATATCTCTGCTCAAAGTTTTATGCGTTTACCATAAAGACATACTGAGTGCCTTGAACACATGCCTTTGGACCATTCAGAACTGAGCGGGCTTAAATCCCTTACTTGCTGCTGATCTTATCAATCATTGCAGCGATTGAGGCTCGAGCATAGGGCTGATTAATCGACCATATCTGCTCCGTGGTTTCGATATCCAACATTTCTCTATGGCTATTGGTGCCCCCGGCTTGCCGTAATGTCTGCTTGGTACGCAGCAATAGCTCTTTTGGTAGTTCTCTAATGTTCACAGTAAAGGCAAATGCTTCATCCAGCAGTTTATCTGCCTCGACACATTTCCAGGCCAGGCCCTTCTCCACTGCCTCTTGGCCGCTGAGAGATTGAGAAAACAGCAACATACCAGCCGCCGTATTCCAGTTGACTAACTGCCGCAACATCCAGGTATTGCCGCCGCCGGGGTGCAGACCCAGGCCAAAAAACCTGGGTTCAAAGCGTGCCTGCTGGGTAACAATACGCACATCGCAGCCCACCGCCATATTAAATCCTGCGCCCACAGCTGGCCCATTAATTGCTGCAATGGTTGGTAGTGAGCAATTGGCGATACTCAAAAAGCCGCTGTAGATAGTCTCTAATATTTCTTGATTTGGCGTTAGGTCAGTAAGCTGGCCTCCGGCACAAAAGGCTCGACCAGTACCTGTAACTATAAGCGCCTTTACCTCTGGGTGCTGTTCCGCTTGAGCCACATAATCGACAATCTGTTTGCAGACCTCGATGGTTAGCATATTGCGCTTATCAGGGTTATTAAGAGTTATAAGTGCGACATTGTCGCGAACTTCGAAGAGCACCAGAGACATAAATTGATCCTTTAAAATTTCTTTTAATATAACAGCGGGCAAGGATACCATTAGCCCTGTCAGTAATGAATCAGGCCATAGTCATGATCCACCCCAGTCAGTTGGTAGCCCACCGCGGTTATCAGGCAAGGTATCCGGAAAATACAGCCCTATCCCTCAGTAAAGCAATAGAGGCCGGTGCATTGTTTATTGAGCTGGATATTCAGTTTAGTGAGGATCAGCTGCCTGTTATCTACCATGATACTGACTTGCAACGGGTGAGCGGTCGTTCTGGCTCAGTGTTGACTATGTCCAGAGCTGAATTAATGGATTGCCCTGCCTACGAACCACAGCGACTGGGTGATGCCTTTATTGATGAAAAAATTTCGCCACTCGAAGCTCTGGTGGATATTCTTCAAGCCAACCCTGAGGTCACAGCCTTCGTTGAGCTAAAAGAAGAATCTATAGAGCATTGTAGCCGGGCATTAATCATTGCCTCTGTAACGGAGATTTTGCAGCCAGTCGCAGAACAGACTGTGCTAATGAGTTTTGACTATGCCCTGGCAATCGCCGCCCGGGAGACCGGTTGGCCCCAAGTTGGGGTTGTGTTGCAAAGCTGGGATGATCTCGAGAGTGCTCAGGTAGCTCTGGCCAAACCAGACTATATCTACAGCAACTATAGAAATATTCCCGAGGACTGCGATTTAAGCAGCATCAAGGCCTTGCACAATGTGGTGCTGGTTACCTATGAAGTGGCAAGCCAAGAGCTGGGGCAACAGCTGCTGGCCCGCCAGGTGGATATGCTGGAAACCTTTGAAATAGAGGCTATGCAAAGCCCCGGATAACCACCTAGCTGCGGCGCCAGGTGGTACCTTCACGGCTATCTTCAAGCACTATGCCCTGGGCTAGTAAATCCTCGCGAACCTGATCCGCGCCTGCATAATCCTTGTCCGCCTTAGCCTGCTGTCGCCTGGCAATTGCCGCTTCTATCTCAGCCTCGCTGATAGACTCTGCATCGCCACCTCTGGCCTGTTTAAACCACTGCTCGGGATTCTGCTGTAACAGTCCCATCAGACCAGCCAAACCCATTAGCTGACTATGTAGCTGGGCTTTAGCTTCTCCATTGGCCCCATGCATCTCTTTGGCCAGACGATAGAGCTCACTGATTGCCACAGGGGTGTTGAGATCATCCAGCAATGCAGCATAGCCTGGGGAGTTTTTATCCAGAGTCGGCGCGACATCAGCCTGCCCACGCAGATAGCCATAGAGACTGTCCAGGGAGCGCCAGGCGCTATCGAGGAGATCCTTACCAAAATTCTGCTCGGAGCGATAATGAGCCGACAAAATCACATAGCGCAGCACTTCCCCCGGGTACTGATCAAGCAGATCATTAACCATGCGGAAATTGCCCAGGGATTTGGACATCTTCTCCCCTTCGATATTAATAAAGCCATTGTGCAGCCAGTAATTGGCAAAGGGCTTGCCATCATGGGCGCAGCAGCTTTGGGCAATTTCATTTTCATGATGGGGGAAGACTAAATCCTGACCGCCGCCATGAATATCGATGGTGTCACCCAGATGCTTTTCGATCATTGCCGAGCATTCCAGATGCCAGCCAGGGCGGCCTCGGCCCCAGGGACTATCCCAGCCTGGTTCATTGTCGGCGGAGGGTTTCCAGAGGACAAAGTCACCGGCATATTTTTTGTAACTGGCAACTTCTACCCGCGCACCAGCCAGCATATCTTCCAGAGATCGACCAGATAGCTGTCCATAGTTAGCCATGGACTGCACAGCAAACAAAACATTGCCTTCAGCGGCATAGGCATGGCCCTTGGCAATCAACCGTTCAACCATATTGATCATTTCAGGAATATGCTGCGTGGCATAGGGAATAATATTGGGGTCGAGACAGTTTAGTGCCTCCATATCCTCAAAATATGCCTGGGCATAACGCTGGGATAGCTCGGTGATATCCTCACCCAGCTCCGCTGCTGTATTCATAATCTTGTCATCAATATCGGTGATATTGCGGGCATAAACTACATTGGGATACTGGCTTTGCAGCACTCGATATAAAGTATCAAACACCACGGCTGGTCTGGCATTGCCTATATGTACGCGGTTATAGACAGTAGGGCCACAGACATACATGGTCACCCGCTCAGAGTCCAGCGGAACAAAGGCCTCTTTGGATTTGGATAGAGTGTTATATAAAGCTATGCTCATTTAGGCCTTCCAGTTGTCCCGCAATCCAATGGTGCAATTAAAAACCAGATCTGCGCTCTGGCTATCGCGAGTAAAGTAGCCCTCGCGCTCGAACTGATAATGATCGCCCGCCACCGCGTTAGCCAGCCCCTTCTCAACTTTGCAGCCGCCAAGTAACTCTAATGAGTCCGGATTGATATGGTCGAGAAAGCTTCCCTCTCCCGAGTCCGGCGCCGCCTGATTAAATAGCCGATCATAAATCTTCACAGTGCAGTCTGCGCTATCGGCAGCAGATACCCAGTGGATAACGCCTCTGGGTCTTATACCCTCGGGGGCATCCTGACCCACAGTATCTGGCACTATGGAGCCAACAATCTCAGCAATATTACCCTCGCCATCGCGAATCACCTCGTCAGCCCTAATAATGTAGGCGCTGCGCAGACGCACATAGTCGCCAATCACTAGACGTTTAAACTTTTTACGCGACAATGAGCTGTCCTCGCTAAAGTCATTGCGATCAATATAGATTTGTTGCCCAAAGGGCAGACTGCGCTCACCCAGATCATCACGACTGGGATGGCCGGGAGCGCTAAATATCTCAGGCTTATCTTCATGGTAATTAGACAGAGTCAGCAATAGCGGTCGCAGCACACACATGGCTCGCTGTGCGTTATTGTTGAGATCGTCGCGAATAAAATGCTCAAACTGAGCCATATCCACTACACCGTCGGTTTTGGCGACCGCCAAACTATCACAGAACTCACGAATAGCCGCGGCACTGACGCCGCGACGTCGCAACCCGCTGATGGTTGGCATGCGGGGGTCATCCCAGCCTTCCACATGCTGCTCATCCACAAGCTGCTTTAGCTTGCGTTTGCTGGTTACTGTGTAATTGAGATTAAGGCGGCCAAACTCATATTGGTGAGGCGTTGATGGCAGGGGCAAATTGGCTACAAACCAATCGTACAGAGGGCGGTTAGCCGCAAACTCTAATGTGCAGATGGAATGGCTTACGCCTTCAATAGCATCTTCCTGACCATGGGCAAAATCATAGGAGGGGTAAATATTCCACTTGTCACCTGTACGCTGATGAGCCATCTTTTTAATGCGATACATAACCGGATCGCGCATATTAATATTCGGCGATGCCATATCGATGCGAGCACGCAAGGTCATTGCGCCCTCGTCTACTTCGCCGTTTTTCATCTGCTCGAGTAACTCTAAGCTCTGATTCGCTGGGCGATCGCGGTAGGGACTGTCTTTGCCGGGCTCGGTCAGGGTGCCTCGATACTCGCGCATATCCTCTGCATTAAGTTCACAGACGTACGCTTTGCCTTGATTAATCAGGTACTGGGCCCAACTGTACAGCTGATCGAAGTAGTTTGAGGCATAGCAGATATCACCCTGCCACTGGAATCCCAGCCAACGAACATCTTCAATAATCGCCTTGACGTACTCCTCATCTTCTTTTTCTGGGTTGGTGTCATCAAAGCGCAGGTTACAACCGCCGCTATACTGCTGTGCAATACCAAAATTAACGCAAATCGATTTGGCGTGACCAATATGCAAATAGCCATTGGGTTCGGGAGGGAAACGGGTTATCACCTTTTTGACAGTGCCAGCTTCCAGGTCGGAATTAATGATTTGCTGGATAAAGTTAATCGGTTTTTCAGTATCGGTCATAGCAACAATTTAGGCTGGCAAAATAAGCCGTCGATTATAGCCTTGAGCTGGAGCGCAATAAACAAAAAGCCCCGATAAAGAGTGAAAATCATAAACATTAGTTTAAATTGCCACGTTTACAAACTAAAATATGCGCAGATTCAACACTCACCTTACTTTTGGATTTCTTATGATTACCTTCCGCACCAATATGGGCGATTTTTCCATTGAACTGGATTTCGATAAAGCGCCAATTACCGCCGCTAATTTTTTGCAGTATGCCCGCGATGATTTTTACACTGGCACCATTTTCCACCGCGTAATTAACGGCTTTATGGTTCAGGGCGGGGGCATGGACTCCGAAATGAATGAGAAAGCCAGTCGCGCGCCAATTGAAAATGAGGCAGACAATGGCCTGAAGAACGAGATCGGCACCCTGGCAATGGCTCGCACCGGAGAGCCTCATTCGGCGTCTTCTCAGTTCTTTATCAATGTTGCCGACAACGGCTTCCTTAACCACAGTGGCAAAAATATGCAGGGCTGGGGCTACGCTGTATTTGGCAAGGTAGTCGATGGTATGGACGTTATAGAGACTATAAAAGGCGTAAAAACCGGATATGCAGGTCACCACCAAGACGTGCCTGTAGACGCCATAGAGATTACAGAAACAGTCGTTAGCGATGCCTACGCTGCACTGTAACTGCTGATATCGAGCCATGTCTGTACTGTTTATTTCAGATTTGCACCTATCTCCAGAACGCCCGGCAGTGACCCGGGCGTTTTTGGTTTTTCTGCAAACCAGAGCCATTAAAGCTGAGGCTCTCTATGTGCTTGGGGATCTATTTGAAGCCTGGATTGGTGACGACGACCCTACAGATCTGGCCCTGCAGGTGCAAAAAGCCTTTGCAGAGCTTGTGAGCACTGGAGTGGCACTCTATGTACAGCATGGCAATAGAGATTTTCTGTTGGGCAACCGATTTGCGGCCAATACCGGCGCTGTGATTATCGGCGATGAGACTGTTATAGAGCACTGTGGTCATCGCGCCCTGGTCATGCATGGAGATAGCCTGTGCACAGACGATATTGACTATCAGCGCTTTAGGCGCAAATCCCGCAATCCCATCTATAAATGGTGCCTGCGCGCCCTGCCCCTCAAGCGTCGACAAAAACTGGCTGCAGATTGGCGAGCAAAGAGCATGGCAGCTAACAGCAATAAGGCCAGTTCCATTATGGATGTCAATGGCGAGGCCGTGGATCTGGTGATGAGCAAGCATGGTGTAAAGACACTGATTCATGGCCATACTCACCGCCCCGATCAACATTATGTGGCGAATGGCGAGCGCATAGTGCTGGGTGACTGGGATAGTATGGGCTGGGCCCTTGAGATGAATAGCGCTGGCTACAAACTGCAGAGTTTTCCTCTGCGGGAGACTGAACAATAGAAGAACTATCCGGTCGAAAGGTTGCTGGATATTTCCGATTTTATTGGTATTATTAATCTATTAATCATAGTTAACTCAGGACCCTGATATGGATAGCAACAACCGCACTAAAACCATGCCCAGCGGCATTCAAAGCACCGCTCTAGACCCAGCTGTTGCCAAGGTTTTAAAGAACACCTATTTTCTGCTCAGCCTGACACTGGCATTCAGCGCAATTATGGCCGGTGTATCCATGGCTATAAATGCCCCTTTCTTTGGCCTCTGGACTCTTGTCCCCTATGTGCTCTGCCTGTGGATGACCGAGAAGAACAAAAATAATGCCAGTGGTATTGTCTGGGTTTTTGCCCTGACCGGCTGGATGGGATTTACTCTGGGGCCAATCCTCAATATGTTTCTTGCCATCCAGGGTGCTGAGCCTATTATGATGGCACTGGGTTCCACGGCATTGATATTCTTTGCCTCCTCAGCCTATGTACTGACCACCAGAAAGAACCTTAGCTTTATGACGGGTTTCTTGATGACCGGTCTACTCTTGGCCTTTGTCGCCAGCATAGCTAACTACTTCCTGCAGATTCCGGCTCTGTCCCTAACCGTCAGCGCTGTGTTTGCTCTGCTGTCGACCGGCCTGATTATGTGGCAGACCAGCGCTATTATTCATGGTGGGGAGCGCAACTATATCTCTGCAACCGTTACCCTGTTTGTGATGCTCTACAACCTGTTTGTCAGCCTGCTGCAAATCTTTGGTGTGATGGGCGGTGATGATTAATTCAGCCTCCTAGACCATCGATAAGCGGTATAATAAAAAGCCCTGTTAGTCTCAGGGCTTTTTTAATGCATCAGTCTTAAGGCGCAGTGCAACATTATGAGTGAACAGCATCTAGATAAGTTGCCCAGCTGGAATATTGAGCTGGCACAGACGAGAGCTCAAGCTGAGAACCTCTCTCTGTCTGCCGCCCATATCGAGATATTGCAGGTGGCTAGAGCCTTTTATGCCGATTATGGGTTTTCTCCCTCAATGCGCCCCCTGTGCAAATCTGTGACGGCGGAGCTGGGCGTGGAAAAAGGCCGCAGCATCTATCTTAATCAGCATTTTCCCGGTAGCCCAGCAAAGCTGGTGGCACTGCTGGCTGGGTTGCCCAAGCCAAAAAACTGTCTATGACTCAGCTATCTGACCTCCAGTGCAAAGCCACAGCCGCAGATGCGACCTTACTCAGTGCCGAGCAGATTGCTGAATTGCTGCCGCAGATTCCCGGCTGGACAACCAGCAACCCTGGCCAGATACTTCAGCTGGAAAAAACCTTTAGTTTCAACAGCTTTGTAGCAGCTATGGACTTTGCCAACCAGCTCAGCCTAATTGCCGAGGCCAACGACCACCATCCCGCACTATTAATTCAGTATGGGTCAGTCACTGTTAACTGGTGGTCCCACAGTATCCGCGGTCTGCATCTCAATGACTTTATTCTCGCAGCAAAAACCAACAAGGCCTACAGCAGTTTATGAGTACAGATCAGCAAGACCCTGCGCAGTATCAAAACCAGCTGGATAACAAGATTGCTAAGTACAGGCTTAGCATGGAGCAAGCCGGCGTGGATATTACTGAGATTACAGTGCACAGATCAGCGCCACTGGGTTTTCGTATGCGCGCAGAATTCCGCGTCTGGCACCAGGATGGTCAGGTGTTTTATGCCATGAATCGCCCTGGCGAGAAGCGCCCCTATATTATTCATGACTTTCCTATTGGCGCCCCTTTAATTGGCAAAACTATGCCTCTGTTACTGCAGGCCCTTAACAGCAGCGCAATACTGAGTCGCAAATGTTTTTCTGCAGAGTTCCTTACCACCAGCAGCGGCCAGGTGCTTATTACTCTGATATACCACCGACCGCTTGACTCAGAGTGGGAAGCTCAGGCCAGAGCGCTTCAGGATCGGCTGGGCCTGAGCATTATTGGCCGCAGCCGCAAGCAAAAGGTTGTGTTGGATAAAGACTATGTCACCGAGCAGCTCAATATCGAGGGTCGCAATTACAGCTATCAACAGGTGGAATCCGGGTTTACCCAACCCAATGCAGGTATTAACTGCCAGATGCTCGAATGGAGCAGCAAGCAGTTAGCTGGTAGCTCTGATGACTTACTGGAGCTGTACTGCGGCAATGGCAATTTTACTGCCGTGCTGGCACAGCATTTTAACCAGGTGTTGGCCACAGAGATTTCCAAGGTATCAGTCAATTCTGCGCTGACCAATTTTGCGGCCAACCAGGTCGATAATGTCAAAGTGGTCAGGATGTCCAGTGAGGAGTTTACCCAGGCACTAAATAAACAGCGCCCCTTTCGACGTCTGGCGGACATTGACTTAGAGAGTTATAAGTTTTCGACTATTTTTGTCGATCCACCCAGGGCGGGATTGGATTCTGAGACTGAAAAGCTAGTCTCCAGATTTGATAATATCCTGTATATCTCCTGCAACCCAGAGACATTGGCCAGTAATCTCAGCCAGATAACCCAGACTCACAGCATAGAGTCGGTTGCGGTATTTGATCAGTTTCCATGGACTGATCACCTGGAGTCTGGCGTGCTATTGAAGCGTAAAATCTAGACCCTAGCCCCAACTATGTTTGCTGCCTAGCCCTGTCTTATATTTGCCAGCTGCTCTGCTCCCGCCTGAATAAACTCAGCATAGACAAGCTCAATCTCTGTACGCTCTTTGTTGAGTCGGCGCTTTTCTGATTTCTCAAGCATCTGCCAGTCATCGAGAATAGGAATATGGGCCGTAGCCTCCGCCAGCTGCAAAAACACAGAAAACTGCTCGGCCTCAAGCTCCGTGGCATTTATCTGCTGTGATAGATAAGCAATGCGCATAGCGGCCTCAGTATCAGATAAATCTTTCTGCAATAGCGCTCGGGCAATAATTTGAATGGACTGCCGCGCCTGCAGATTCTTTTCCTGCAACTCAGCCTCCAATTCTAACTGCGCCTCCTTGGCTCGACTTGCCTGTTTGCGCAGCTGCATAAATAACCAGCCAGCATAGGCTCCCAGAGCTATGACTGTCGCCGTGGCAACGGCGCCAGCGATCATGATTAAATCCATAAAACCTCTAATTTTTTGCATCAGCAGCTGCAACAAACGCTGATTGTAAATATGACAGGCAAGTGCCTAGTTGGACTGGTTATCCTCCAGACTCAGGGTATCTGTATCATCACCCTCATCTAAATCAGCCTGATTATCAAGATCCTCAGGCATGCTCTTTTTAGTTTTCGCCCCCAGTTTTTTTAGCTCCTGGGTGCGGCGCACCAGGTTGCCGCGGCCCAGGGACAGCCTCTTGCGCGCGGTATCCCAGGCATCTTTACTTCTGTCCAGATGACGACCCACATCGTCGAGAGCCTCCACATAGAGCACAAATTGGTCATAGAGCGCACCTGCCTTATCGGCTATCAGCTGGGCATTGCGGTTTTGATCTGCATAGCGCCACAGATTTTTGATGGTTCTCAATGTCACCATCAATGTACTGGGACTCACCACAATAATCCCGCGATCATAGGCATCGCGCATCATATCCGGATCCTGATCCAGCGCCAGCATAAAGGCTGCCTCCACAGGTACAAAGATCAGCACAAAGTCGAGGCTGTTAACACCCTCAAGACTCTCATAGTCTTTGCCGCTAAGGCCTTTAATATGGGCGCGCAATGAGCTGAGATGCTGGCGCAGGCATTGCTGTTTACTGTCTTCATCTTCAGCGTGGAAGTACCGTTCGTAGTCAACCAGACTGACCTTGGCATCAATAACAATATCCCGCCCCTCAGGGAGATGGACAATCACATCAGGGTTTTTGCGTTTACCACTATCGTCTTTTAACGCCACCTGGGTGTCATACTCTCGACCCTTGGTCAGGCCGGAATCTTCAAGCAGTTTTTCGAGTACAAATTCACCCCAGTTACCCTGGGCTTTATTATCTCCGCGTAGCGCATTAGCCAGGCTTACAGCATCTGCAGATATCTTTAATGTCTGCTTTTGCAGCTCGCTGATCTGGCCCACCAGCTTATTGCGATCAGCGTTTTCTTTATCGTAGACAGTTTCAACCTGCTTGCGGAAATCACCTATATCTCGGCGCAATGGACTGAGAGAAACCTCCAGCGCCTCTTTGCTCTGGGTAGAAAACTTAGCCTGCTTATCATCAAAAATCCGGTTGGCGAGATTTTCAAACTCCTGACCCAATGTAACCTTGGCCTCCTGCAGCAGTTTGAGCTGAGCCTCGTACTGAGCCTGCTGACCACTGAGCTTTTCTTCAAGAACTCTATTGGCGGTCAACAGCTCTGATAACTGGCCGGCCTGTTTCCGCGCCGAACCTGCTAAAGCCAACCACCAGCCAAGCCCAATGCCCAGTGCAAAGCCCAGACCAGTCAATAAAAGCAAATGAATACTAATAGATAATTCCATAGCGCTATTGTATCAGCCTACTGTCAATTACACTGCTGTTTTGCGATTATACTGAACACCAAATTTAAATATTAAGTTGCCCTCTCACGGATGCTGCCACCATTAGTTGATATCACCCCTTTCTGCGCTGCTATTGAAGCCGAGCAGCTGATTGTTACCTCAAATCAGCGACTGGCCGCAAAGATCACCCAGGCCTGGGGAGAGCGCATGGCCAGTAATAACAAAACCGTCTGGAAGGCGCCTCGTGTTTTCGCCATTGATCACTGGCTAGCTCGGTGCTGGGAAGAACTTCAGGATCAAAATGACAGTCTGGTCGAGGGTCTGGCTGTGGTAGGCAAGCAGCAGAGCAGCTACTACTGGGATCGAGCCATCAGTCAGCAAGACCCGGATCTGGTGGGCAGTTACGTGAAAACCGCCGAGAAGACACTGGCCATAGTCCATAATTGGCAGCTGACCACAGAGCAAATCCCCGATAGTAGCCCCTCAGTGGCTCATTTTAAAGCCTGGGCATCTAACTTCGCTCTGCTGCTTAAACGCAATGGTTTGGTTACCATCCAAGAGAGTTGGCAGCTGGTCGGCAAGGGCTTCGATAAGGGAGCACTGTGCACAGAGAAAAGCATTTTGCTCTATGGCTTTCAGTCAATACCACCATTGCAAAACGCAATTTTGCAGCAGGCAAGCTCCAGCGTTATAACACTGCCTATGCATGGCAGCTCTCAGGGGTGCTCCTCAGAATCTAGTCAACGGCCTGATAATCACAGAGCAGCATCGCTGGCCTGTGGAGATGCCAATCAAGAGCTGGTGATGGCCGCTAACTGGGCAGCCACTGAATTGGCAGCCAATCCCGAACAGCGTATTGGCTTGGTGATTCCAGACCTTAGTAACCGTCTGCAAGCCAGCATCAGGCATATCTCTGAAGCTCTGCAGTCCCATGCAGTGCAGATACCAGTTAATGTATCTGCCGGTGTACCCCTTTCGGAGACACCCCTGATTCAGGGAGCATTTCAGCTGCTGGGCCTGTTTCGGCATAAGCGGCCATTGCAAGAGTGGCTAGACAGCCTCTACTCGCCCTACTCAGTGTTTGCCCAGATGCCCGTTCAGGCTCGCACAGATATAGAGTTGGCACTGCGGGCAACACGACGATTCGACTTTACCCTGGATCAGTTTATTGCCGCGGTTCGCAGCGCCGAAACTGGACAACTGGACACCGTAGATAGTGAGAGCCCAGAGCAAGAGTCTTCCAGCGACTCTCTGCTAACTCCACTGATAAGACTGCAACAGAATCAGCGCCAGCAGAGCAGCGGGCTGAAGAGTTTTGCCAGCTGGGCGCAGTTTTTTGATCAGTTTCTCGAGACCTTTGGCTGGCCGGGCACCAGAACTATCAATAGCCTTGAATATCAGCAACGCCAGCAGTGGAAGAATGTCCTTGAGCAGCTGGCGGAGCTGGATAACCTCAATTTTGAGGTAGGAATAGTCAGGGCCATAAGACATCTGCAACAGCTGGCTCAGGACAAGGTTTTTCATCCCCAGACCGGCGATGCGCCGCTGCAGGTACTGGGGTTACTTGAAGCCTCTGGGCTAAGATTTGACCAGCTGTGGATTCTCGGCATGACCAGTCACAACTTTCCCGCATCGGTTTCCATTAACCCCATGCTGCCAGCAGAGTTACAGCGCCAACATCAGATGCCCCATGCTCTGCCCCAGAGAGAGCTGGAAATTGCCCTTGATTTACTGAGCAGCTTTAAGGCCAATAGCGATCGACTGATTGTTAGCTATTCGCAGTTTAAGGACGAGGAACAATTAGAGCCAAGCCCGCTATTGCGGGATTTACCCAAATTAAACCCCGCAGATTTTGCGCCCCTGGCAGTTGCCCATCCCCGCTGGTTAGACCAGTCAGATGTAACCCAGCTGTTTGATGACCCAGGACCCGGCTATCGGCCAGATGCTGAGCGCATAAAAGGCGGAGCCAGCCTGCTAAAAAATCAGTCCGCCTGCCCCTTTAACGCCTTTGCTATACATCGTCTGTGGGCCGAACCATTGGAGGAGCCCAGCCATGGACTCTCCCCAGCAGACCGTGGCTCGATACTGCATGAGGCTATGTACCAACTCTGGGGTGTCTGGCAAAACTCCAAGATATTGCAGGGACTGTCTCCACAGCAGATCGATCAGCAAATAAGCCAAACAGTGGCCACCACTCTGGCTCAATTTGCCACACAGCACAGGGTGCTACAGGGAGCTCAGTATTTAGCACTTGAGCAGCGGCGGTTGCATAAATTAATAGCACAGTGGCTGGAGCAAGAGATTCAGCGCCCAGCCTTTGAGGTGGTGCAGCGCGAGCAAGAGGTCAGCATTAATTTTGGCGATTTAAACCTCTCAATGCGCCTCGACAGAGTCGACAAAATAGAGGATAAACTGCTAATTATTGACTATAAAACCGGTGAAGTAACGCCGGGAAACTGGCTGGGAGAGCGCCCCAAAGATCCACAGCTGCCCCTCTATCTACTGGCCAGTAATCCCCCTGCCAATGGCTGTGCCTTTGCCCAGATTAAAGGCGGAAAAATAAATTTTGTTGGTCACAGTGACAGCCAGTTAATTGTCGAAAAGAAGCCCCTAGACGACTGGCCCGGGCAGATAAATCAGTGGCAGCAGGCACTATCAGCTCTGGCCGCTGAGTTTACCTCTGGTTATGCTGCTGTAGAGCAGTATGACCAGTCCGCTTTTCGTCATCAGTCAGCATTGCTGCCCTTAAACCGCTGGTATGAGCAAGCAGATGGCGAACTGGACTTGGACGCCACAGCTACCGGGGGTCATACAGACTTATGACAGACCAGGCACAGAGGCTTCAGGCACTAGACCCCCAGCAGAGCTTTATTGTTAGCGCTCCTGCGGGCTCAGGCAAGACCGGATTGATTACCCAGCGGCTGCTTAAATTGTTATGCAGCGCGCAAAACCCAGAGGAAATACTCTGTATTACCTTTACTAAAAAAGCGGCGGCAGAGATGTCCAGCCGTGTACACAGCGCTCTGCAAAATGCCGCCTATCAGCCCAGACCCACAGATGATTTTCAGGCCCAGACCTGGGATCTGGCCGCTGCGGCACTGGCGCGCAATACTCAGCAAAGCTGGGGCCTGCTTGAAATGCCAGCGCGACTGCGTATCCAGACCATAGACAGCTTTTGTCGTTATGTGGCCAGTCAATTTGCACTTGAGACCAGTCTCGGTGAGCTCCCAGAACCCATGGATAACCCAGAATCCATGTACCAGGCAGCAGCGCGCTCTTTGCTTGAGGCCGTTGAAGAGGACTCGGAGACCGCACAGCAGCTTCAGCTGTTGGTGGCTCATACAGGAAATGACCTGTCTCGCTGCGAAAAACTGCTGGCCGATATGCTCCCAAAGCGCGACCAGTGGCTGCCCTATATCTTTGGCGTTAAAGATAATCGCCAGTATTTTCAGCAGGTCGTTGAGCAGACCATTTATGACCATCTGATGCAGCTGGAAACCGCTCTGGCACCTATTGCTGGCGAACTTATTGCAATGGCCGACTTCGCCGCGCAGCATCTGCCTGAAGACAGCGCTTCAACTCTGTCCCAGCTGGCTGGTATTGACCAGCTACCGGAGCCTAGTCTGGAGGGAATTGCAAAGTGGAAAGCACTGCTCAGCCTGCTGGTAACCGCTGACAAAGACCCCAGCCCGAGGAAAACCATCACCAAGGCCCAGGGTTTTCCCAGTGATCAAAAACAAGCCAAGGCGCGCATGCTCGAACTGCTCGACTGGTACCGTGATCAACCCGCAGTCCATGAATTAGTGGTCAACTGCTGTTACCTGCCGGACGCCGAAACTGATCAGTCGCAACAGGCCCTGGTTGATGCTCTTGGCCATCTGCTGCCGTTACTGGCGGGGCTATTGAATAAATTATTTGTCGAGCACAGTAGCTGTGATTACACCGCGATTATGCTCGCCTCACTGCAAGCTCTGGAGCAATCATCTGAGGATCAGACGATCTCAGATATTACATTGCGACTGGATTATCAATTGCAGCATATATTGGTGGACGAATTCCAGGACACCTCCAGCTCACAGATAGCTCTAATTGAACATCTGATCGCTGGCTGGCAGCCAGATGAAGGGCGCACCTTATTTTTGGTTGGCGACGCCATGCAGTCTCTGTACAGGTTTCGCAATGCCAATGTCGGGCTATTTCTCAATGCCCAGCGCTATCCCATTGGCAGCGTCCAGTGTCTACCCCTAAGTCTGGAAACTAACTTCCGCTCCCAGGGGGGTATTATTGACTGGGTTAATAAGGCGTTTTGCAGGGCATTCCCCAGTGAGCCGGACAGTAGTCGCGGGGCTATTCCCTACAGTCCCTCTGTCGCCTTCAAGCGGGCAGAACATGACCAAGCTGTCGAGTTCTATGGGTTCAGCGCTGAGCACAGAGACCTATACCAACAGGCAGAGGCACAGCATATTGCCAACCAATGCCAGACTCTGAGTACACAGCACCCCGAACAATCCATAGCTGTTCTGGTACGCAGCCGCAATCTGTTAAAGACTATAGTTCCGGCCCTGCGCCAGGCAAATTTAAACTGGCAAGCCATAGATATTACGCCGCTGGCCAGCCGCATGCCTGTAGTGGATATGCTGACATTAACCAGAGCGCTAATCTCCCCCGCCGATAGAATTGCCTGGCTGGCCCTGTTAAGAGCTCCATTCTGCGGGCTTAGCCTGGCAGATTTGCTGGTAATTTCAAACACTGGCGATGTCAGCCGCAAAAAGCCAGAGGCTATTCTCAATCGCCTAGAAAAGATGACTGGATCCAATGCTACGAGTAAGTTATCTCAGCAGGGGCAATTGATACTGGCGCGAATAGCGCCTGTTATCTTGGCCGCTTGGCACGATCGCGGGCGCGACAACCTGCGCAATTCCGTAGAGTCTCTATGGACAGCTCTGGGTGGGCCAGCCACCATCAACAGCAGCAATGATTTGACCGATGTCCGTACCTACCTGGATCTGCTGGAAAAATGGCAGGTCGCAGGTCGTGTGCCAGACTGGGATGGCTTTCAACAGGCAGCAGATAAGCTCTATGCCGCCCCCTCCCCAGTCCCAGCCGATGATAAAAGTACACCTGTTATTCAGATTATGACCATATTTAAAGCTAAGGGCCTGGAGTTTGATCATGTATTTTTACCAGGACTGGCCAATACCTCGGGGCAAAATGATAAACCACTGCTGCGTTGGCATGAACAGGTAGATGAGCATAACCAGGCCAGCCTGATGATGGCCACCCTGGGTGCCCATGATGAAGAAGATGATTCGGTCTACAGGTATTTGAAGTATCAGGAAAAAGTAAAATCCAGACTGGAAAACACTCGAATTCTCTATGTTGCCGCCACCAGGGCTATCCGCAAACTGTACCTCTACGGCAAATTAAGCCCAACCAAAACTGGCTACAAAACCCCCTCCAGGGGGACTCTGCTGGCCCCTATCTGGAAGACTATAGAGAATGGAATTGAGGCCGATATCTATCATGTTACAACCCTGGAAGGCAGCTTGGAGCAAGCTGCAATCTCTCCTGAAACCAGTACTAACAGGCCACCAAAAAGCCATAGTCTGCGCCGCCTGCCCGCTGACTTTAGGTCTCAGACTGTCCCCGTGACTGGTATGAGCACCGGCCTTGAAGCCCTCACAGCAGCCAGCAATCCGCAGGCTAAACCAGAGGCAGCTGAGACCATGACTGCACGCCACCTGGGCACAGTGTTGCATAGATCACTTAAACAAATAGCCAATGAGGGAACTGAGCACTGGCCACAACAACGCAGAAGTAGGTTGATCACCTCCTGGACAGCTCAGCTAAAACAGCTGGGTACAGTGGCCAGCGAGCAAGACTTGCAACTATTGACCAGAGCAGTGGAAACCATGGTCGCAGACCCCAGGGGCCAATGGATTTTGCAACAACATCCCCAGGCGCAGTCTGAACAACCACTGGGCTATTTGCACAGTGAAACCCACAGTATCTCTACCTCGATTATTGATCGCACATTTATTGATCAGGGCATCCGTTGGATTATTGATTACAAGATGGCACAGCCAGGGCCAGCTGAATCAGAACAGGATTTTACCCACAGACAGTCCCGTCAATATCAAGCCCAGCTGACCCATTACGCAGACCTGTACCGCAGGATGGAGAATAAGCCAGTCAAATGCGCGCTGTATTTCCCTCTAATACCTATGTTTATTGAGGTTAGCGCCATTTAGTCTTCACCTCTGTGCATTTTTGAGTACAATATGCGGCCGCAGCAGACGCTGAATATCAGGAATTACACCATGGACCCCCACGCAGTAGAAAATATTAATATCGAGCCACCAGAAATTCTGATCACGCCATCAGAGTTAAAGCAAGCAATACCATTGTCAGAAAAGGCTCGTGAGACCATTGCCCAGGGTCGCAGTGCGATTGAAGATATTCTTGAGCGCAAAGACCACCGCATTATTGTAGTAGTGGGCCCCTGCTCTATCCATGATCTAGACGCTGCCAATGAATATGCACTGCGCCTCAAGGCGCTGGCCGATAAAGTCAGCGATACACTGCTGGTGGTGATGCGTGTGTACTTTGAAAAGCCGCGCACCACCGTGGGCTGGAAAGGTCTGATCAACGACCCCTTTATGAATGACTCTTTTAAGATTACTGACGGTCTGCATATTGGTCGTCAGCTATTACATGATGTTTTGGAAATAGGTCTACCCACCGCCACCGAAGCTCTGGATCCAATTTCACCACAGTATTTGCAAGATCTGATTGCCTGGTCTGCTATTGGTGCTCGCACCACAGAGTCGCAAACGCACCGCGAGATGGCCTCGGGGCTGTCTTCTTCCGTGGGCTTTAAAAACGGTACCGACGGCAGTCTGACTGTAGCCATTAATGCCCTGCAGTCCGTTGCCAGCCCTCACAGGTTCCTGGGTATTAATTCCGATGGCCGGGTATCAATTATCACTACCCGCGGAAATCCTTATGCCCATGTGGTATTGCGCGGCGGCAATGGCAAACCTAACTATGACTCAGTGAGTGTTTCCATCTGTGAGCAGGAGCTTGAGCAGGCCGGAATTGCAGCCAACATTATGGTCGATTGTAGCCATGCAAACTCCAATAAAGATCACAACCTTCAGCCGCTGGTTTTGGCCAATGTGTCTAACCAAATCCTTGAGGGCAACAAGTCCATTATTGGCGTGATGATTGAAAGCCACCTCAAGGGCGGCAATCAAAAACTGTCGAGCAACCCCGACGATATGGAGTATGGCGTCTCGGTAACCGATGCCTGTATCGACTGGGAGACCACAGAGGCCTCCTTGATCGGCATGGCCGACAAGCTCAGAGATACCTTAAAGGACCGTTAAAACTGGCAAAAATATCTTGAGTTTGCTCAAGATATTTTGCTGGTGGTAGCTTAACTCTTATGGCGTTCATCGCCCGGTTCATAGAGCTCTGTGATGTCTACATTTAGCGCCTGTGCCAAAAGAACAACTTCTTCATCATTGACTCGTCTTACCTGAGCTTCAATCTTGGCGAGAGTTCTGCGGCTGATATCCCACCTCTTGATATTGCAGCGAGCAGCCAATGCTTCTTGGGTCATTCTTTTTGATGCTCTCAAGGCTCTAACTTTGGGTCCAATTACATTCATCCAGTATGCTCCATGCGTGGAGCTTGATTCTGCCAAATATTACTGTCAACATTGCTCCACATACGGAGCAGCAATTTTATGGACAGAGTAACTCTTCAGACCGTTATTATAGCCAGAGATATCCAGACCTTTAATGACAAACTTGACGATTTTAGTCGCGACTGCGGCTTTCTAAGCGATGCATTTACCGACCTAGTTAATACAGAACCCCATAAACCAGACAGTACCGCGGCAGGACTGACTATATTTTCACATTGGGTGAAGTCCAAAACCAATGAACTCAATCAGGATATGAGAGAGATTAAAGCCAAGTCCAATACAGTTTTGAGGCAGTGCACCGGGCCAAGTGAAAACTAAGATTGGCACTGAAAGTTAGGTGTTAACAAGAAAATACTCTGTTAATGGCTCGATCTGTCGTGCATAAAAAGGTATTGTTATCGCTTTCAAGTCGGCGGTAAACATCCATGCCTAAATTACTCTTGCTTGTCGCTATCATCAGTTCGGCCTGGTACTGGTGGTCGGTGTTTAAACGCAAGCCTGGCGATCAGCGAAGGCCCTTTCTGTGGCGCACTGCGTTTTGGGTTATCCTGGGGCTATCTATCGTGCTGGTAGCCACAGGTCGTATGCATTGGCTGGGGGCTGGCCTGGCTGCTCTAATTCCGATTGGCAAGGGGGCACTTGCGCTGGGCTTGCGTGCTCTGCCCTTTCTAAATATTCTCAGTCGCTTTAAAACCAGCCCATCCCAATTCCGATCAAAGTCTCTATTGGTAGAAATTAACTTTGCTACCAGACAGATGGATGGAGAGATTCTACAGGGCGACTATGCTGGCAAGAGACTGTCAGAACTCAGCGAGACAGACCTGCAAAACTTTGCAGCCTGGCTCAAAGAGTCGGATCGCGAATCTTTTGTTTTGCTGCAGGCCTATCTGCTGCGCAGCGGTAACGGTCAATACAGCCCCGGAGATGAGCAGCCCACCAGCTACGCAGACTTTTCCACAGAAGAAGCCTACAAAATATTGGGTCTCGAAGATGGAGCCTCATCTGAAGAGGTGATTAAAGCCCACAGGCGCCTGATGCAGAGAATGCACCCGGATCGAGGAGGCAGCGATTACTTGGCCGCCAAAATCAATCAGGCAAAAGACAAACTGGTCTCATAATTAGAGCTCAGCAATCTGGTTCGGCAGTCCCGGGGTGGCAACCGATTGATCCTTCAATAAGTCTAAGAGTAACCTGATGCGACCTGGGGACTATGGCTTGGACAGCCAGAGCAAAATAAGCTGGAAAGTGTTTGCCATTATCTGGCCCTACCTGCTGGAGTATAAGCTGCGGGTGGCCATAGCGATTAGCTGCCTGGTGCTGTCCAAAGCGGCCAGTGTCAGCGGTCCCTTTCTGCTAAAACATATTGTCGACGACCTTAGCGAGAACCCAACGCTGACGTTATTAGCTGTACCTGTCGGGCTTATTGTCGCCTATGGCTTTGCGCGCTTCTCGATGATTATGTTGGGTGAAATCCGCGATACCGTATTTGGTCGAGTCACAGAGCGGGCCATGCGACGCATAGGACTGCAGGTGTTTCAGCATGTCCATGGGTTAGATCTGGACTTCCATCTCAATCGGCGCACCGGCGGCCTGGCACGGGATATTGAGCGTGGCACCAACGGCATTAGTTTTTTAATGCGCTTCTTTGTATTTAATATTGCTCCTACATTGATTGAAATTGGCTTGGTTATCGGACTGTTAATGTACAACTATGGCATTGCCTTTGCTGCTATCACCCTCAGTTCTGTGCTCCTGTATATCGCCTTTTCCATGGTTACCACCGATTGGCGCACCCAATTTGTCCGTGAAGCCAATGCCGCAGACAACGAGGCCAGTACCAGGGCCATAGACAGCCTGTTGAACTATGAGACCGTTAAATACTTCACCAATGAGGATTTTGAAGCCAGCCGCTACGACCAGTCACTGCACAAATGGGAAATGGCGAGACGCAAGAACCGTCTTTCACTGCTGTCTCTCAATGGCGGCCAGGCACTGATTATCACCACAGCTATGACCGCCATGATGTGGCTCGCTGCTCAGCGAGTCGCAGAGCAGACCATGACCATTGGTGATTTTGTCTTAATCAACGCCTTTATGATGCAACTGTTTATGCCCCTTAACTTTCTCGGGTTTGTCTATCGGGAAATTAAAGGCTCCATGGCCAATATTGAAAATATGTTTGCTCTGATGGATCTACAGTCAAAGGTGCCCAACAATCAGGGAGCTGCGCCGCTGCAAGTCACCAGTGGACGCCTGGTGTTCGACAAACTGTCCTTTCAGTACCAGCCAGACCGACCCATTTTACATAATGTCAGCTTTACCGTTGAGCCTGGCCAGAAGGTTGCGATTGTCGGCGCCAGCGGCGCGGGTAAATCCTCCCTGGTCAAGCTACTGTTTCGTTTTTATGACCCCGGCACCGGCGCAATTAGTATTGATGGTCAGGATATTAGTCAGGTCAGTCAACAGTCATTGCGACAGGCCATAGGTATAGTGCCCCAGGATACTGTGCTGTTTAACGACAGCATTATCGAGAATATCCGCTATGGTAATCCTCAGTCTGCGGATGCGGACGTCTATCAGGCACTGGAGTTGGCTCATCTAAAAACCTTTGTGGATAAACTGCCCGAGGGAGTCGACACCCTGGTGGGAGAACGCGGGTTAAAACTCTCCGGCGGTGAAAAACAGCGCATCGCTATAGCCAGAACCATTTTAAAGCGACCGCCTATTCTGGTATTTGATGAGGCCACATCCTCGCTGGACAGCAAATCAGAACGCAGCATACTGGCGGCACTTGAGGAAATCTCCCAGGGGCACAGCAGCCTAGTTATAGCTCATCGTCTATCGACTATTGTAGATGCCGATAAAATACTGGTGCTGGATCAGGGCACTATTGTTGAGGAGGGTACCCATGGGCAGCTACTCAGTCTAGGCGGTCGATACTCAGAACTCTGGACTTCGCAATTGCGCCTGCGCCAGTAAAGCCAACCAGCGGCATCAAAAACTGGACATAGGCGACGCTAAATCCAGGCATAACTGCTGTAGTTGGCAATAAAACGATAACTGGTTCACTTTTCTGATGGCCACAGGTTGCACTGCGTCAGGGGCCACATAGAATCGTCCCTGTTGAGATCAGATTGGGTTGGCGGGATGCTGACAAGGAGAAGAGACTATGAGCAAGCGCACCAGTGCACCATTGGCAGCGATCGCTAGCACTATTCTTATGTGCCTATTCAGCTCCATGGCTGTGGCTGGCACCGTAGAAATCACCTATGAGAACAGTGGAACCTCCAGCAATAATGCCGGACTCCATGAGCTCACCATAGATGGCGTCAGTACCTACGCCATGAATAGCAAAGCCAAGCCACCCAAAGTGGGTAAAACCTGGACAGCGACTGTCAATTCCTACGAGGATGTGCAGGCCGGCGCAGGCAAGTTTAATAGAAAGCCCGGTGATGCCACCAAATATAATCGCACCGGCTATCTGTTTAGCTACATGGATTTCCGCGATGAGCTGAGTTCTAGCAGCACCGCCTGGAATGCAGCCATTAATCAGGCGGTATGGAAAATTATGGGCAAGAAAGGCAAGCTCAGCTCTCTGGCAACCAGTATTTATAACTATGCGACCAAAGGTTATGGCTTTATCGACAACTATAACTGGAGCAATAGCATGACGGTCTACACCGCCACCAACCTCAGATCCGAATTTTATGCGCCTATAGCACCAATACCCAATCCGATTCCCAGTGCGATCTTTCTGTTTGGCTCCATGTTTATCGGCCTGTTCGGACTCCTCAGACGCAATGCAAACAACCAGGCACTAGCTGCCTGAATGCTTCAAGCTCACACTCCTAGCAGTTAAAACCTTTAGGGCCTTTCCAAGGCCCTTTTTTTATATGCAAGCAGCCAGATTATTTGACCTGTCGGCCAAAACAGAGCAATGGATATATAGCTTACAAACCAATTGGACATTACAATAGGCACTCACCCGCCGTTCCCTAATCTGTAAAGGTCTCTGTATGTCCAGTGAATCGCCGACGCTGACTTTAACCAAGCAGCTAATTGCTCGCACCTCAGTTACTCCGGATGATGCTGGCTGCCAGCAGCTTATGATCGAGCGTCTGCAAAATCTTGGCTTCACCGTGACCAATCTGCGCTTTGAGGATGTGGATAATTTCTGGGCTATTCGCGGAGACCAGGGCCCTATTCTTTGCTTTGCCGGACACACAGATGTGGTGCCAACAGGCCCTCAGGAAAACTGGCGCAGCCCTCCTTTTGAGCCCACAGCCATAGACGGTCAGCTATATGGTCGCGGCGCTGCAGATATGAAAGGCTCTCTGGCGGCCATGGTTGTCGCTGTAGAGCAATTTGTAGCAGAGTACCCTAATCACAGTGGCCGCATTGCTTTTTTGATTACCAGCGACGAAGAGGGAGTGGCCAAAAATGGCACCGTCAAGGTAGTAGAGTGGCTGCAGCAACAGCAAATTATTCCGGATTACTGTCTGGTCGGCGAGCCGTCCAGCAGCTCGGCCTGTGGTGATATTATCAAGAATGGCCGCCGCGGCTCCCTGGGCTGTGCCCTGCGCATTAAGGGTCGTCAAGGGCACGTAGCCTATCCACATCTAGCCAGCAATCCCATCCATGTAGCTGCACCTGCGCTGACTGAGCTAACTGAGGAGGTTTGGGATCAGGGCAATGAGTTTTTCCCGGCGACCAGCTTTCAGATTTCCAATATTAATGGGGGCACAGGTGCCACCAATGTAATTCCCGGAGAGCTTAACCTGCTATTTAATTTCCGCTTTTCAACCCAGGTAACAGATCAGCAGCTGCGCGAGCGCACAGCGGCGATTCTCGATAAACACGGCCTGGACTATGAGCTAGACTGGTCTCTTAGCGGGCAACCCTTTCTTACTCCCGAGGGTGAACTGGTAGATGCCGCAGTTGCCAGCATCAAACAGACCACCGGGCTGGATACTCAACTATCCACCGCCGGCGGTACCTCAGATGGACGCTTTATTGCGCCTATGGGTACCCAGGTTGTAGAGCTCGGCCCAGTCAATGCAACCATTCATCAGGTGGATGAAAACGTCAGCATTAAAGATCTGGATATCCTCACAGAAATTTATCAGCGACTACTGCAAAACCTGTTCGTCTAGTTGCTGATCAGCCTATGAACGCTACCAGCGCTTTCTTATACGTCTCCACTGTGTTGATCTGGGGCTCGACATGGATAGCCATCACTTTTCAACTGGGCGCTGTCGATCCTCTGGCTTCAGTTATTTATCGAATGAGCCTGGCCTCCGGATTACTTTTCGCGCTCTGTAAACTGCGCGGCATACCATTGCGACTGAGCGCCAACGATCATCGCTTTGTAGCCCTGCAGGGGGTCTGCTTATTTGGCCTTAATTACTGGGCTATCTACCATTCAGAGCTGTATCTGCCGAGCGGTATTATCGCGATTATTTTTTCTTTAATAGTGTTCTTTAATATCATTAATGGGCGCATATTTCTCAAACGGCCCATAGCCATTAACTCAGTGATCGGCGGTATGATCGGCCTTTCCGGTATCTGCCTGCTGTTTTATCCAGAGCTCAATAAACTGTCGACGACGGCTGATCCGCTTAAGGGCTTTATACTGGCATTCGCTGCGGTCTTTGTCGCCTCTCTGGGTAATATAGCGGCCACCCGCAATGGATTACTGGGTACCTCCGTGTGGACCATCAATGCCTGGGGAACCCTCTACGGTAGTCTGGCACTGATAATCGTGGCACTATTTAGTGGCACCGAATTCAGCTATGACGCCAGTTTCGAGTACACCGCCTCCCTGCTCTACCTCTCTGTATTTGGCACCATATTGGCGTTTGGCGCCTATCTTAGGCTGCTGGTAATACTGGGACCGGAAAAAGCCAGCTACAGCGGGCTGTTGATTCCCTTTTTTGCCATTCTGCTATCAACAATCTTTGAGGGCTACCAATGGACTCTGATGGCTGCCATCGGCTTTTTCCTGGTGGCCACAGGTAACTATCTAGTAATGGGAAGGCGCTAAAAACCCATAATACGGAGGGCTCAATTAGCCGGGCAGCTTTTGCAGAGCAAAGATATCAAATCTGGTGGACTTGCCCTCCAGAGAGTAGCTGGGCGCCATGCCCGCCAAATAATCGGCACTGGCTGAGCGCTTTACTACTACTCTATATTTGGCGCGCTGCAGAGCCAGATCGAGAAGCTCCCCCGCATCCGGGTCAGCACCTACGATTAGATGAAAGGCCTGCATCTCTTTTTTTACCTTGGCCGATTTTTTGCGCTCGGGAAACATGGGGTCCAAAAATACAATATCCTCCTGCTCGCCAGCTGTCAGCTGCGACAGAAAATCTTTGGACTCCCCCTCAATCAATGCGATTCGTGTGACAATATCAGCCAGCTCAGAATCATGCTCTCCGGCAAGCACTGCTCGGTCCAGTCCATCCCTGAGTAGACTGTGCACTATAGGATTACGCTCAAGCAGGCGCACCCTGCAACCTAGGCTGGCCAGCACAAAACCATCGCCCCCGAGACCAGCGGTCAAATCCAAAACACCGGGGAGAAACTTGCCAGACACGCCCACTGCTTTGGCGATGGCCTGACCATTGCCGCCACCAAATTTACGTCTGTGAGTGAAGGTTCCGCTATCAAAATCACAGCGCACTGGACCGTGCAACTTGCGCCTGATGGGTAGTAGAGACAGGCCTTCGGGCGCCAACTGCAGATAATAACCGGGACATCCGGCGGTATGATCCGCAGAGCGATCAGCCCCCTGACTGGCTGCTCTGCTGATACAAGCAATCTCATCGTGACTGATAATGGCCAGACCCAGGCGGCCGGCCATCTGTTCGGCAGCAGGCTGAAGCTCTGGCTGGGTAAAAGAAACTTTAATACTGGTCATGCCGTTATTTAAACACATATACTTTGATCACAGGATCAAGGGACTGCTTATGATGGTAAAAAAATTAATGACTGGCCTGGTACTGCTGATATTAGCGGGCTGCGAAAACTATCAGCTAACCCTCAACCAACGAGAGCTCTACAGCCCACCGACCCTATTTACCGATTATCAGGTTACAGATGCTGGTCTCAGAGCCTGTATTAAACAGACCATCTCAGATCAAGACATTGTTCGCGCCGAACAGCTGACTGCGCTGATCTGCACCTACTCTGGTATTGAAACACTGTCTGGCCTCGGCCGCTTTACCCAATTAGAAACAGTTAATCTGGCAAACAACAGGCTAAAAAATATTAAACCACTGCTGTTTTTAGGTCAGCTGCAGCGCGTCAATATTAGCGACAATCCAGATTTGGTCTGCGCGGATATTAAGCCCTTGACAGATTTATTGCCAAACGCGCCCGTGACCAGCCTGAGTTGCCCAGACTGAGTCGCTCGGGGGATTGCACCCCAGGGCTCCTCTGCTATCTGCATTATTCTGGTGCAAAAGTTTTCCACACAAGCTGTGGATAACTTTGTGGATGAAGCACAGAACAACTGTTTTAAAGCCACAAATACAGGGCCTTTTTGTTAAATTGGTCAAATTTTAATCAGTTAAAAAACACTATTAATATCAATAAGTTAGCGATATCTCAACTAAATATCAATGACTTACAGCAGTTTCTTAAAATAATTGTTAGAAAGATTGCCTATCTGTGGAAAAAAAGCAAAATAATCATAAAAAAAATGTTTTTTTGTCGCAAATCCTATTGCCATGCCGGAAAAAAAATGCTTCTAAGGGCCTTTACAGAAAGGCCATATCCGCTCTATATCAGCGTTAGCCAATCAAAACCTTCCTGCTGACAGGCGTAAAAGATACTGCCCTCGGCTCTGTAAACCTCTTCAATCGCAGACTTTACCCTCTCGAGACTGTTATTTTTCTCGCTGATATGGCCAATCACCAAATGCTGCAACCTTTCCTGAGCAACAACAGAGATTAGACGAGCGGTCTGTTGATTATTAAGATGCCCCCACTGACCACCAACCCGCTCTTTCAAAAACGCCGGATAGGGTCCTGCAGCCAACATATCCAAGTCATGGTTGGCCTCTACCAGCAGACCATCACATTGGGCGTACTGAGACTCTACATGGGGCGTTAGTGAGCCTATATCAGTAAGCACACCCAACTGATGACTATCACTGTTAAATACGTACTGAACAGGTTCTCGCGCATCATGGGGCACCGGCACCGGCGTCACGGTAATATCACCCACCATGAACTGCTGGTGACTATCGATCACTTCAAAACAGGTGCTGGGATTGTCCAAATCGCGGCTTTTTAGGCAGCCGGCGGTCAGATAGACCTTGAGATTATATTTATTGGCCAGGGGCACCACACCCTTCCAGTGATCACTGTGCTCATGAGTCACCAGGATGCCACTGAGGTCCTCTGGACTCCGGCCCAGACGGGCCATACGCTGAACTGTGTCACGTATCGAGAAGCCGCAGTCGATCATTAGGCAGGTATCCCGCCATTCAACCAGAGTCGAGTTACCTTTACTGCCACTACCCAGAGATGCAAACCGCATAACGACGGCGGCTTAGGACATATTTAAACGCAGCACTTTAAGCAGACGCAGGGATTCAGCCTGGCCCAGACTCTCACCATCGGCACCCACTATACGCACCTCTACATTGGCACCCACTGATTGCACTAGCACCATATAGTTAGTCTCCAGCACCTCATCCTTTGAGCTGCCACCAAACCAACGGCTAAAGAAGCCAGTCGCTTCCTCAACAGGCTCGCTGTAGTTGACGTACATCAGGCCTTCACTGCGATTCTGATCAACAGAGGTAAACCCGCCTCGATCGACGGAATAGCTAATCGAGGCCCAGGAGCGGTCAAAGCCCAGCTTAACCAAAATATAGGGGTCTGCGGCCTCTGGGGTGATCACTTTCACTTTGGCTTCACCACCAATTTTTTGAGCCAACAGAGAGACGCTGGCAAAGTTTTCTGCGGCAGCCAGATCATTGGCCACTACAGTCAACATATCTCGCTCCCTGCTATCACTGTCAGAGGTCTCAGGCCATTCAGCCTGATCTTCAGAGCCCCTGGCAACCTGCTGATGTAGCGCGGAGATCTCGGTGGAGTCAATCTGGACACCCGGAGCTATAGAGAAGCGGAATCTATGGCTGTTTTCTTCATCACTATTAAAGGTAACCCACACAGTTTCAATAATTCCCGAGGAGCCCTCTGCTACAGCCGAGGGAACACCATTGCGATTTAACAGATTGCGAACTCGCGGCCAGCTCTCACTGGGCGAGATATTAATCAGCACCCAGCGTCGACCATCGATTGACTGAATTTTGACCAGCTGCTCAAAGGTATTTACCGAGGCCGGCTGAGGTCTCGGCACCTCGAAGCCCTCCACCTCAACAGAGGTTGTGGGAATTGCAGGTATAGGATAGATCTGCCCCAGCGGAGCGGTGCTCTGATCAGCTTTCATTTCTCCTGGGATCACCGTTGGCGCCGTCTCTTCCGCCAACAAATAATCATTGGTGCGATCTCGCAGACCCAGCCAGCCGCAGCCGGTCAGATTTGCCATTAAAACTGCAATCAATACGATATTGGTTTTTTTCATCGTTTCGCTGTGCCCCTTTCGGCGGTTATTGACGCTCAGGCCAATCAACTGTTTAAAACTGTGCAAAATTTATAGTAGCCCGGCACCCTTTAGAGCGGCACGTACGGGTTCTTGATATTCTTCAGCCAATGGCGTCAATGGCAGCCTGATAGCACCGTCCATAAAACCAAGCTCAGACAGCGCCCACTTGGCAGGAATTGGGTTGGACTCCACAAACATAGCATCATGCACTGGTTTGAGTCTGCTATCTATCTGTTCTGCCAGCTCGGCGTCGCCGGCCAGAGCTGCAGCACAGAGCTGGGCCATCATAGCTGGAGCCACATTGGCGGTCACCGAAATATCGCCATTGCCACCAAGCAGCATTAGCTCTCTGGCACTGTGATCATCGCCAGAGTAGACAGCAAAATCCTCCGGGCGCTGAGAAATAATCTGTTGGGCTCTAGGTAAATCGCCAGTGGCTTCTTTGATGCCGACAATATTGCTGATAGCACTGAGTCTCAATACAGTCTCTGGCAGCATATCGCAGGCCGTACGTCCCGGGACATTGTAGAGAATCTGATCTATAGCCACGGCGCCAGCTACAGCCTTATGATGCTGATAGAGACCTTCCTGAGTAGGCTTGTTGTAATAGGGAGTTACCAGTAGACAGGCATCTGCGCCTGCCTCTTTGGCTCCCTGAGTCAGCTCTATGGCTTCGCTGGTGCTATTGGCACCCGTGCCTGCGATAACAGGAATACGTCCTGCAGCCTGCTCCACTACAAAGCGAATCACGGCGCTGTGCTCGGCAACATTTAAAGTCGCAGACTCGCCGGTGGTGCCCACAGCTACAATGCTGCTGGTGCCCTCGGCAATATGCCAGTCCACCAACCTCGCTAGAGCGTCCCAGTCCACCTCCAGTGAACCTGTATGCATTGGGGTCACCAGGGCGACAATACTTCCGCTTATCATCTCTGTTCCTTGCTAAAACTGGTTGCAGCTACTTAATTCTAGTTAATAGGCAGCGCTTTAAATAGCGGCCAATGTTACTGCCGAGGTTCCCGGGACACAAGCGAAACCTGCCTCACCTGAGCCCTATTGACTGAGGTGCTAGCTGTTTCTCTCACTCCGCTTTTTGCGCGCCACCGGATAGAGATCGGCCTCACCCTCCGGACGGTTCTTAAAGCGCCTGTGCACCCACAGATACTGATCGGGCTGCAATAAAATAAACTGTTCAATAATCTTGTTAATTCTGGTGGCATCAGCCAAGTCATCGCCAGTGGGAAAGTTGTCCAGAGCCGGATACACAGTGATTTTGTAGCCCTGAGAGCCTGGCAACCTGATATGACTAAAAGGCACCACAGCGGCTCCAGTTTTCTCCGCAAATCTAGCTGTAGCATAGACAGTCGCCGCCTGAATACCAAAGAACGGGGCAAATAATCCCTGACCCAGGCCATAATCCTGATCGGGCCCGTACCACAGAGAGCGACCAGACTTTAGAGCTTTCATGGTGCCCCGCACATCGCGACGCTCGAAGACTACCCCATCGCCCAGGCCCTTGTGTAGACGTCCACGCGCCTGCAGAAAATCATACAGTGGGTTACCGTGAGCTCGATACATACCATCCATCTCAAACACGGTGGATATAGCTGCGGCACCAATTTCCAATGTGGTGTAATGAATGCCCAACAGCATTACACCGCGACCTTTGTGGGCTTCCAGATGTTCGAGACCCTCGAACTGCAATAACTTTCCAAAGCGCTTTTTCGACCACCACCAGGCCATGCCCACTTCCATCAGTGCAATGCCCACATTGATCAGATTAGATCGCAACATGGCGCGCTGCTCTTGATCACTTAAATCGGGAAAACACAGTTGAATATTGCGCAGGGCAATAGCCTTGCGACGGCTCGGAAAGCAGTGGACCAGCAGGCCTATGCCTTTACCCAGTTGCAGCAAGACTGGATATGGCAATGTGGTAATCAGTCGCCATAGGCCAAAGGCCAGCCACAGAAGCCAGTGACGTGGATGCAGCAACTGAGCCTTAAACTGGGTCGCTTTGGATGTCATCGAGCCCACCGCAGAAATAGTCTAGACAAGATTACTGATCTCAACTTCGGGATTTACCTCGGCCTGGTAGTCGACGCCATCCAACTCAAAGCCAAACAGGTTTAAGAAATCCTGTTTGTAGCCCTTAAAATCTGTACTGCTAAGCAGATTTTCCGTGCTGATCTCTGACCAGGACTCTGCCACTGCAGACTGCACCTGCGGATCCATCTCCAACTCGTCTACACGCAGTCGACCCTCTTCGTCGGTGCGCGGACTATCGCTGTACAGGCATTCGGTAAACAGCCGATAGAGTTGCTCGATACAGCCCTCATGGGTGCCTCGGGCTTTCATCTCTTTAAACAGCATGGCCAGATACAGAGGCATAATGGGAATCGCCGAACTAGCCTGAGTCACCACGCCTTTCAAAACCGAGACTCTGGCATCACCGCCATGGGTGGCCAGTTTCTCACGGATACCAATAACCCGGGCGTCCAGGTCTTTCTTGGCCTGACCAATGGTGCCATCCCAGTAGAGATCCCAGGTAATCTTCTCGCCTATATAGGTAAAGGCTGTAGTCTTGGCACCATCTGCCAGCACACCGGCTTCGGCCAGAGCCTCCATCCACATCTGCCAGTCTTCGCCACCCATTACCGCAACAGTGTCATCAATCTCTTGCTGGCTGGCGGCCTCCATACTGAATTCTTGAATCTCTTCTTTATCGGTATTGATACCGCGCATGCTGATATTTTTGCCCACCGGCTTAAGGGTAGAATTAAATACTTCGCCAGTAACCGGGTGTTGTCGACGCGGTGCCGCCAAGCTATAGACCACCAGATCAACCTGACCCAGATCTTCTTTGATGGTGGCAATAGTCTTTTCTTTTATCTCACTGGAAAATGCGTCACCGTTGATGCTTTTTGCGTAAAGGCCGTCGGCCTCAGCATAGCGATGGAACGCAGCACTATTGTACCAACCCGCAGTGCCTGGTTTGCGATCTGTTCCAGGCTTTTCAAAGAACACACCAAGGGTTGAAGCACCGCCACCAAAGGCTGCGGTAATACGTGCCGCCAGCCCATAGCCTGTGGAGGATCCAATTACTAAGACGCGCTTGGGTGAATCAATAGCACCCTGGCTTTTAATATACTCAATCTGGTTTTTTACATTCACCTCACAGCCAGTTGGGTGGGTGGTGATGCACATAAAGCCGCGGACGCGGGGCTTAATAATCATCTAATTGTCTCCATACTTTCAGGTGTTAAATACACTAGGCAGCGGCACTGCCAATTAGCTGGGCATCATACAGCAAACAGCGACAAATCTCGTTCCCGACAATGAGTTTTTTTACCGGCAGACGGCACTGGGAGCAGCACTTTTTGTATCTATGAGTAAACAGTTGCCCCGGGTTACCCGTATACTCTCAACAGGTTGCATCAATCCATCTCAACACAGGCACATCTGATTTATGTCTTCGACAGAAAAGTCCACACTAGAGTATCCATTTCTGCGCGAAGAATTTATCCAGGCACTGGAAAATAGCTCAAGTGCCTGCACCAATACTGGCTGGGAGCCCATTCATCTCTCCCTGAGCTGTGACGGTGAGGATGCATTTATGCCGCTGTACCTTAAAGATCACAGCATGGGCGAATATGTCTTTGATTATGCCTGGGCCAATGCCTACCACCAGAATGGGCTGGATTACTATCCCAAGCTTCTAACCGCGGTGCCATTTACACCCTCGGAGGGACCCAGGGTGCGCGTCGCAGATAGCAGCAGCCTCAACCAGGATCACTGCCTGCAACTATTTGAGGAGGTGTTGGCGGTGGCTGCAGATACTGGCGCCTCCAGCTGGCACTGTCTGTTCCCTGACAGCAGCCACAGAGCTCTGTTTGATGACCCTCGATTACTGGAGCGCAGTGGCGTGCAGTATCACTGGCACAACCGCAACTACCAGTGTTTTGACGACTATCTGGCCGCTCTAAATTCGCGCAAACGCAAAATGGTGCGCAAGGAGCGCGCAGAGGTTACCGCCCAGGGCCTAAATGTTGAGGTGCTGGAGGGAACACAGATCAGCCCCAGCATCTGGCAGCTGTTTTACCAGCTCTACGAGCGCACCTATGCCAAACGCAATGGCACCAGAGGTTATCTAACCGAGGGCTTTTTTAATGAAATCGCCGCCAGCATGCCAGAGCAGATCGCAATGGCCGTGGCCTATAAAAATGAAATCCCGGTAGCCTGTGCTCTGTACTTTTTTGATGAGGATACTCTGTATGGGCGCTACTGGGGCAGTGCCGGAGAGTTTTCCTGCCTGCATTTTGAGCTCTGTTATTACCGCGGCATAGAGTTTGCCATTAAAAAAGGCCTGCACAAATATGATGCCGGCGCCCAGGGTGAGCACAAAATTATTCGCGGCTTTGAGCCTGTAACAACCCATTCTCTGCACTGGATTGAACACCCAGAATTCCACAGCGCCATAGAGCGCTTTCTGGAATCTGAGCAGGGCTCTGTACAGCAGCACCTACACCAGGCACGAGAGATATTGCCCTATCGCAAAACAGGCTAGTTACCATTCACCGACATTTTCCATAGATACCCAGGGCTCCATGGCCGGCAGGCTTTCTCCGGACTGTAGTAGTTCAATTGAGATATTATCCGGTGAGCGCACAAAGGCCATATGGCCATCCCTAGGCTGGCGATTAATCACCACACCAGCGGCCTTTAGCTTTTCACATGTGGCGTAAATATTGTCGACCCGGTAGGCCAGATGGCCAAAATTGCGGCCGCCGCCATAGGCCTCCGGATCCCAGTTATAGGTTAATTCAATAACCGGGGCGCTATGGCTCTGAGCTGAGTCCAGATCGGAGGGAGCGGCAAGAAACACCAGAGTAAAGCGGCCCGCCTCGCTATCTTTGCGATAGACCTCGGTGAGCCCCAGTGCGTTGCAATAAAAGTCCAGTGACTGGTCGAGATTCGATACTCGAACCATGGTGTGCAAAAACTGCATGGGTCTGCCTCAGGTCTGGAATGGGCCTGTGATTATAGACTCAAACCCTGGCCCCATAAACTCTCAGACTATAGAGCCAAGTGGCGAATATCGCTGAGAGACTTAACCAGATGAGTCATAAAGCGCCCGGCGTCACCACCATTGATCACTCGATGATCATAAGACAGACACAGCGGCAACATTAGACGCGGCACAAACTCCTGACCATTCCAGACCGGCTGCATCTGAGATTTGGAGACACCCAAGATACCCACCTCAGGGCTGTTGACTATAGGCGTAAAGCCTTTGCCACCTATGGCTCCCAGGCTCGATAGCGTAAAGCATCCACCCTGCATATCTGCGGGCTTTAGCTTGCCATCTCTGGCGCTGGCAGCCAGTGCCATAATGTCGGCGGAGATATCCCAGATACCTTTTTCATCGGCATGTTTAATCACCGGCACCACTAGGCCTCTGGGAGTGTCTACTGCCATGCCTATATTGCAGTAGTGCTTCTGAATATAATGCTCGCCATCGGCGGCCAGAGACCGGTTAAACGAGGGGTTTGCCTGCATGGCAGCTGCCAAGGCCTTAATCAAAAAGGCCACGGGCGTTACCTTGATACCGCGTTTGGCGCCTTCATCGGCAAGAGACTTTCTAAAGTCTTCAAGCTCGGTAATATCAGCGTCATCAAAATGGGTGACATGGGGCACATTGAGCCAGTTGCGCTGCATATTAGCTGCAGTTAACTTTTGGATTTTGCTCATGGCTATGGTTTCGATTTCGCCAAACTGACTGAAATCAACTGCCGGCACTGTTGGGATACCAGAGCCAGTTGCAGGCGTGGGGGCCGATTTGAGTGCTGTCTTCACATACAGATTAACATCATCTTTTTGTACTCGACCTCTGGGACCAGTGCCAGCTACCTTGCTGAGGTCCACACCCAATTCACGAGCTAACATGCGCACTGCAGGCCCAGCATAAACCTCCGCCGACTGGCTGGCTTCAGTTGACTGGGCGCTGTTTTGCACTGGCGCGACCACCTGAGAGGCAGCTGGCTGAGCTGTGGGCTCCGGGGTTTTTTCGGTCTGGGGCTCTGGCGCTGCCACGGCAGCTGTGTCTTCAGCAGACAGGCTCTGGGCAACTTCAAGAATTGCCACCTCTGAGCCCGTATTGAGCTTGTCACCCTCGGCGGCAAGAATTTTAACCACTGTGCCACTGTGGGATGAGGGTACATCCATGGTTGCTTTATCTGACTCTAGCACTACGAGGGTATCGCCCTCTTCTATCTGATCACCAATGGCTACAGAGACTTCAATTACATCTACTGGGTCTTCACTGCCAATATCTGGAACCAGAATAAGCTGCTGCGCAAGGCTATCTTGTGTAGCCGCGGACTCATGCTGTTCGCTTGGCTCAGGCTGTATATTCTGCTCAGGCTGTTTATTCGGCTCAGGCTGTTCCTCAGCTGCTGTTGCCGCAGGCTCATCAGCGGGTTCAGCCTGCTGCCCTGACACTTCAATTTCTGCTATGGGATCGCCAACTTTTACCGTATCACCATCAGCCACCAGATACTTCACCAGGCTGCCCTCAAAGGGACTGGGCACATCCATAGTCGCCTTATCGGATTCTAAAACCAGCAATGAATCCTCCAGTGCAACGCTGTCGCCCTGAGCCACACTCAGCTCAATCACATCGACGGTCTCTGCGCCACCTAGGTCTGGAACTGTTACAATTTCTACGGACACTTGTTATCCCTTTACAATTAAATCTACAGTTTTATCTGAGCTGTCTTAAAGATACAGCGGATTGCTCTTCTCTGGATCTATACCAAACTCTTTGATCGCCTTGGCGACAACAGCTGGTTTAATAGCACCCTGATCTGCCAGCGCCTTAAGAGCCGTGACCACTACAAAGTAGCGATCCACTTCAAAGAAGTGACGCAGTGCTGCGCGGCTATCACTGCGACCAAAGCCGTCAGTTCCCAGCACATGCATAGGCTGCTTCACATAGGCGCGCATCTGCTCGCCGTAGCTCTTCATATAGTCCGTGGCGACGATCACTGGCTCTGAGCCATCACCCAGCTGTTCAGCGATATAGGACTGCTTTGCCTTCTCAGAGGGATGCAAAAGGTTCCAGCGGTCCACGGCCTGACCTTCGCGCACCAGCTCATTGACGCTGGTTAGGCTCCAGATATCCGCAGCCACATCAAACTTATCACTCAGTATCTCAGCCGCAGCACGAACCTCATTGAGGATAGTGCCCGCACCCATCAGAGTCACCCTATGTTTTGCCGAGCCAGCTTCAGCCAGCTTATACATACCTTTGATAATACCCTCTTCGGCACCTTCAGGCAGCGCTGGCTGGGCATAGTTTTCATTCATAGTGGTCAGATAGTAGAAGCAGTTCTGCTTATCTTCGAACATGCACTTAATACCATCCTGAACAATCACTGCCAGCTCGTAGCTAAAGGCAGCATCGTAACTTTTACAGTTAGGAATAGTATTGGCAAGGATCAGGCTGTGGCCATCCTGGTGCTGCAGGCCTTCACCATTCAATGTGGTGCGACCCGCGGTGGCACCAATCAGGAAACCACGGGCCTGACTGTCGCCAGAAGCCCAGGCCAGATCGCCAATACGCTGGAAGCCAAACATGGAATAGAAAATATAAAACGGAATCATTGGCACCGCATTGGTGCTGTACGATGTGGCCAGAGCTAACCAGGCTGACATGGCACCAGCTTCGTTAATGCCCTCCTCCAGGATCACACCTTTCTTATCTTCCTTGTAGTACATAATCTGCTGGTGATCATGGGGTACATACTTCTGTCCCGCCGAGGTATAGATTCCCAGCTGTCGGAACATGCCCTCCATACCAAAGGTACGTGCCTCATCGGGCACAATAGGCACTACATATTTGCCAATATTTTTATCTTTAACCAATGCCGAGAGTACGCGCACAAACGCCATGGTGGTGGAAATCTCGCGCTCACCAGTGCTCTCTAACTGTTTCTTAAAACTGCTCAACGCAGGCACCTGCATGGGTTCAAAATGGTGCTTGCGCGATGGCAAGGGACCATTGAGCGCATCGCGACGGCGCTTCATGTAGGTAATTTCTGGGCTGTCCTCTGCGGGGCGGTAATAGGGAACTGTCTCTAGCTCTTCATCTGCCACCGGAATACCAAAGCGGTCGCGGAAATAACGCAACTGCTCAGAATCCAGCTTCTTCACCGAATGAGTGTCATTGGCCGCCTGGCCATCACCCAGACCATAGCCCTTAACAGTGTGGGCCAGAATGACTGTGGGCTTGCCTTTACTGGCTACTGCCTCTGAGTAAGCCGCATAGACCTTATAGGGGTCATGACCACCGCGGTTTAGAGCCATAATCTGGTCATCGGTCATATCCTTGACCAGCTCCAGAAGCTCCGGGTACTTGCCAAAGAAATGCTCTCTGGTATAGGCGCCGCCGTTGGATTTGTAGTTCTGCAGATCGCCATCGCAGACTTCATTCATGCGCTTGATCAGCATGCCGCTCTTATCTTTTTCCAGCAGCGGATCCCAGTGACGGCCCCAGATCACTTTAATTACATTCCAGCCAGCACCTCGGAAGACACCCTCCAGCTCTTGGATAATCTTGCCATTACCACGAACAGGGCCATCCAGCCGCTGCAGGTTGCAGTTAATTACGAAAATTAGATTCTCAAGCCCTTCGCGACCAGCCAGCGAGATGGCACCCAGGCTTTCAGGCTCATCACACTCACCATCACCGAGAAAAGCCCAAACCTTGCGATCACCGCGGGCCGACAGATCTCTGGCCGACAGATAGCGCATAATATGCGCCTGATAGATCGCCTGGATGGGGCCCAGCCCCATAGACACCGTGGGGAACTGCCAGTAATCAGGCATTAACCAGGGGTGTGGGTACGAGGATAGACCTGTGCCGTCCACTTCGCGGCGGAACTTGTCTAGCTCCTCGGCGGTAAATCGCCCCTCTAAAAACGAGCGCGCATACATACCAGGCGAGCTGTGCCCCTGGAAAAACACCAGGTCGCCCATATCATCGCCATCGGAACCGCGGAAGAAGTAGTTAAAGCCCACATCATAGAGAGTAGCTGCAGAGGAGAAGCTGGCGATATGGCCGCCAATACCTTCGCTCTGCTTATTGGCACGCATAACCATGGCCAGTGCATTCCAGCGCACTAGAGAGCGGATTCGGCGCTCCATAAATAGATCGCCAGGCATGGTTTTTTCCTGATTGACAGGAATGGTATTGCGGAAAGGCGTGGTTACCGACTGAGGTAGCTGGATACCTTCGTCTGCGGCGTGCGCCTGCAGCTGAGAGAGGATATAGGTCGCGCGATCATCCCCCTGAGCCCGACAAATTGAATCAAAGGCATCAAGCCATTCTTGAGTTTCAGCTGGGTCTAAATCCTGCGACATGCGGCACCAATCAAAGTTAGTTAATGGCGAGTTCAGCAGCCTGTTATTGCTTAGATTAACCCTGGGTCGAGTAACCCGCAAACTGCCTGTCTCTGTGGCGCAGTATCTTAATGTAGCTAAGCTACAAATTCAACCTATTTAGCGAGAAGTATTAAAACCCATAAATCTATAATTCAAATTAAATATAACCCATAACTATATGTTTTAACATTATTTTTTTAATTATTAAAACCAAACTTAACAAGTTAGTTTAACTACAAATTAGGCGTAATTCCCTATGATTTAGAAATCATAACTATAGGCAGTGTCATCTTTGCGCAGATCCAGCGCAGTACTTTCGCTGCCTGGCTCGGCGGTTTGCAACCACAGACCGCGCGACCCTGTATCCAGCAAGTCGCTGTAGGCCTGCTGCAGCTCAGCCACAGTCAAATTGCGAATGGCCGAGGCCAGCTGAGGGCGAAAATCAAAGTCCGGATAACCCATTTCAAGAGACTCTATAAAGCGGCCATTCATCTCGCCAAGATTCTTGGGTTTTTCCTCGAGTCTCCCTAATAGAGATAACTGATAGCGCTCTAAATCCGCCTCGGTCAGCTCATCAACCTGCTCAGTGTAATCGGCCAAAAAGCCCTCAAACTCCTGCCGCAGGGCTGCTTCATCGGCCACTGGCGACTGAGCTAAGAGCGCCAATCCAGGCACAGGGCCAAAATGGCTGGCAAAGGCAGAAACCACATAGCCCAGCTGTTTTTCGGTGCGCAGACTATTATAGAAAGGCGCCGATAGCATCTCTGCCAACACCGCAAAGCGTGCGCGCTCTTGTAAGCTATCGTTGGCACCCTGCTTATACAGCACAGCTACCGAGTCGGCATGATCAACAGGTATCTGAGCCTCGGCAATGCCCGCCTGCAGCCTGGCAATAGTCTGTGGGTTATTAACTTGCTTTAGCGCCAGCGAGCTAGAAAGCAGATCAACCACAGCCAGAGCGCCCTGCTCTGTATGGTTACCGCTGACCAAAAGCCTAAGCTCAATATCTGTCAATAGGTCTGCAGCAAACAGCTGTAGCTGCTGCATTGTCACCGGCTCCAACGCAGGCGCTTTGTGTAGCGGGGTCCATCGACCATTGACCATCGCTGACAGTGCGGACATGGTTTGCCTAAAGGGATACTCGCGCTGGAAATTACTCCAGCGGCGCAGCCTGGACTGTTTTAAACGCTCAAACCGCGCCTGATCCCAGTCGAGATTGTTCATAACGTTGAGAATATCGCCCAACAGTACCAGCTGCTTATCCGAGTAGCCACCAACCACTATCGACAGCTCCTGATTATTGGCGCTTACCGAGAAGCGTAGGCCGGCCTCAGAGGCTGGGTACACCTTGGCATTGAGCTGATCAGATAGCATATCCAAAAATAGCTCTGCCTTAACCAGCCCGGCAACTGTGGCTGTCATATCTGTGCCCAGAGAGGCAATAATATGCGCCTTGGGCACAGAGAACCTAGTATCCAGCAGATGCCAGGCTCGCAGGCCCGGGCGATCCATAATCAGAGCGGGCTGTTTGCCGCTGCTATCCTGCTCCGCCAGCTCAAGACTGTCAGGTAGATAGGGGTTTTTCTCGGCAACAGCAAGCCCTGGCACAGCTCTGGGCGACCGCCAGGCAGCCAGGGTTTCTGCGCCAACAGGAGCCAGGGCATAATCCGCCTGATAACGGAGGGACCGCTGATTTGTCTCCACCTCGGGGGCCGACACCATCATAATCAGATTGTCAGGCGTCAGGGCGCTAGCGGTCTGGGCTATAAGCTGCTGATCCCAGCCAGACATCATATAGCTGGCCTGCAGTACCTCGGCCACGGGATACAGTTGCATCATGCCAGACAGAGAAGACACATAGCCCATGGGGCTCTGCTTCTCCTGAAACCGGAAGGCCACATCGCTCATCTTAGCCTGCTCGTCGTAGCGCCACTTTTGCAGTCCTTCAGCGCGCAGTTTTTCAATCCAGGCAAATAGCATCTCCACTATTTGATCGCGCTGGGCAAAGCCCTCGGGGGTCAACCCAATATCGACGGAGAACAGACTAGAACTGCGATCCTCCAGCCCTACACCAGCACTTAGACTCTCAATAAGCCCCCTGTCCTTGAGCACCTGCACCAGACTGCCCTGCCCCTCATGGCCAATCAGTCCGGCCAGATAACCAGCAGGCTTCACCCGCCAATGGGGCTGCATTTTTGGCAGCTGAAAGCTCAGGCTAAGCTCGCGCAGCTGTTTAAGCGGCTTAAACTCAATTACCAATGGCAGGCGCGCGCTCTCTATAAGCCGGTCCACATGGGGCTCAACCTGTACATCACTATTGGTGATTATTTCAAAGCGGGGCACCACCATGGCTTCTAGCTCATCCAGGGTCTCGCGCCCGAGCACCACCAGCTTCATTAAATTAGCCGAATAATACTGCCTGTAGATATTTAGCAGATCATCGCGCACTGGCCTACCGTCCAGGTCTGCCAAGGTCTCCAGATTGCCCACTGTAAACTTGGCCATAGGGTGGGCGGGATCTATCTGAGTTTGCAGCACCTCCCATTGGCGGCGACCATCATCTTTAATTTTTAACCTATATTCAGACTCGACAGCGTTGCGCTCGCGATCCACATATTTGGCATCAAAATTTGGGCTGGAAAAAAACGGCGCAAAGCGATCCAACGCCTGCTCGAGATAATCAGCATCAATATCAAAAAAATAGTTGGTATTCTCCAGACCAGTCCCTGCATTGTGGCTGCCACCATGCTCGGAGATAAAGGTCTGATATTCGCCGGGAACCGGGTAATCCTTGGTGCCTAAAAACAGCATATGCTCAAGAAAATGTACTAGCCCCTCGCGATCGGCGGGGTTCTGATAGCTGCCTATATACACATCCAGAGAGGCCGCGGAAGTCTCGGCCTCGGGATCGCTAATCAACAGTACATCAAGCTGATTCTTAAGTTTAATATGGCGATAGTCGCGCTGGTCATTGGGACTTTTTACCACGGCTGACAGACTATCCCCCTGCCTGTCCGCCACAGGGTCTCCCCCGCTGCAGCCCTGCAAAATTACCAGCGTACATAGCGCAGCGACCAGATGCACTGCCAACAAATAACCTGATTTACCTGAACAAGACCATACGGACATGGAGGGTTCCCTTATTATTGCGCCCCGCGAGGCTATAATTATTAATCTGGCTGAGCGTCGGATTGCACAGCTGATTGCTGACTAGGGCTCAGATCATTGCGCGGCCAGGCGTTGTAAATTGCCTTGACCAGAGTGGCCAGAGGAATGGCAAAGAACACGCCCCAAAAACCCCAGATGCCTCCAAAAAACAGCACTGCGACAATAATCGCCACCGGATGCAAATTAACCACCTCAGAAAACAGCAGCGGCACCAGCAGATTGCCATCTAGAAACTGAATAAAACCATAGACCACAAAGAGCCAGAAAAACTCAGCCGAATAACCCCACTGCATATAGCCCACCAACAGCACGGGCAAAGTTACCGCCGTCGCACCAATATAGGGAATCAGCACCGACAGCCCCACCAGTAGCGCCAACAGCGCAGCATAGTTGAGACCAAGAATTAAAAAAGCGACATAGGAAGTAGCACCCACAATAAGAATCTCGATCGCCTTGCCACGCACATAGTTGGCGAACTGGATATCCATTTCAGTCCAGATAGTGGTCATCACACTGCGCTCTCTGGGCAGCAGCTTGGTGACAAAGCCGATTAAAATATCCTTATCCTTAAGCATAAAAAACACCAGCATGGGCACCAAAAACAGGTACAGCAAAATGCCAAATAAGCCGGGAAAACTACTGATCGACAGGCTGAGAATCTGCTCTGCAAGACCGGCCACTTCTTCAGAGGCCCGGGCCACAATAATCTGAAACTGCTCTGGGCTCACATATTCCGCGTATTTTTCAGGCAGCGACACCAACAGATCGCGAATTCTGCCCAGCATATTGGGCAACTCCCCAATAAACAATGAGGTCTGGCGACCCACTATGGGGATCAACACCACCAACACAGATACAAAACCAACAAAAAACAACGTAAATGCAATGGTAATTGCCAACCCCAGAGACACTCCGCGACGGCTCAGCGAATTGACCAAACCCTGGAGCAGAAAGGCCAGTATCATGGCCGTAAACACAGGCCCCAGAACGGCACCCAGGGTGGTGGCCACTACTAGCAGCACAACCAGCATCAAGGCCAATAGCACCGTCTCTTCGTTGTTAAAGTACTGCTCTTGCCACTTCTTAAAAACCTGCTTCATGCACAACCCTCAAAAAACTCTGAGTCCATTTAACTGCCTGCCGTGGTGCAGGGTCAACCGATTTTGACCTCAACCCTTTATTGCTCCGTATCTGACATGAAACCAGAGCATATTTCAACTGTCGAAATCCGTAACATTATTCGCTACAGTGGTACGAAACAATCAATTGCTTATCAGGCCATAAGATTCAATTTTGAAATCACTCAATCTACCCAGTCTTCGCAATCGGCTAGCAGGCACAACCAAACAGCCCAGTAGCAGACTATCGACAAAAATTTTGCTCGCCATAGTTTGCACTCTGTTTTTATTGGCTCCGGCACAACCGACAGTAGAGGCTGCAGAGATCAAGCTACCCCTGCTGGGTGACAGCACCTCAGGCATTGTATCCAAACAGCAGGAATATGAGCTGGGTAGAACCTGGCTCAAGGCATTTCGCAGCCGTGTGCGCGAACATGATGATCCCCTGATGCAGCAGTATCTCGAACAACTGCTCTATAATCTAGCCACCTACTCCGATCTTGAAGACCCTCGACTTGAGCTGGTGATCGTCAACAACCCCACCATGAACGCCTTTGCGGTACCCGGTGGTGTGGTAGGTTTTCATACCGGTGTATTTGCCCTAGCCGAGACCGAAGATCAAATGGCCTCTGTACTGGCTCACGAACTGGCTCACCTGAGTCAACGGCACTTTGCCCGCAGGCTCGAGGCTCAGCGCTCCTCAAGTATGGTAAGTCTAGCCGGATTGCTTGCCAGCCTGGTAATTGCCGCCACCGCAGGAGGCGACGCTGGCATGGCTGCAATTACCACAGCCCAGGCCATAACCATGGACAGTCAACTGCGCTACAGTAGATCTAATGAGCAGGAAGCAGACCGCATGGGCCTGCAGACTATGGAGCGCGCCAATCGCGACCCTGGCGCTGTGGCCGACATGTTTGCCACATTACTTAAGGCCACCCGCTACTCAGGTAGTCGCCCACCAGAATTTCTCCTCACTCACCCCGTTACCGAGAAACGTATATCTGATGCCCGTGGCCGCGCCATGGGTAGCGCCATGCGTCACTATCCCCGCAATCCGGAGTTTCATCTTATTAAGGCCCGGGCTCTGATAGCCATCTCCAACCGGCCAACCGATGCCATCAAACGGTTTAACGCGCAACTTAAGGCCAACCCCCAAAATCCTGAGGCCATTTATTACGGCCTGGCATTGGCCCATACCAAGGTGGGCAACTATAAACAGGCCCGACAGATTCTGAATTCACTGCTGAGAGACAACCCCTATCAGCTGTCTTATCAGTATGCGGATCTGGAGCTGGATATAGCCATGAAACGCTATGATCAGGGCCTGGCCAAGGCAGACAGGCTGCTGCGCCTAAGCCCCAACAGCTATCCGCTCACTACCATAAAGTCAGAGATTCTCTGGCAGGCCCATAGCTACGAAGAAGCTGGTGACATATTGACGGCACTGAGCCGGATGCGCCCCGAGGACCCAATGATCTGGTACAAACTGGCTGAGGTACGCGGTCTGGCCGGCAATATCTCCGGGGTCCATGAGGCCAGAGCTGAGTACTTTATTTTGGTAGGCGCCTTCGACAAGGCCAGAGAGCAGCTAACGCTTGCAGTGAAACTAGTAGCAGCTGACTTTAAACGCTCGGCCATTGTTCGCCAGCGCATAAGAGATGTAGCCGCATTGGAAGATCGTATTGAAAAGCTTTAGCCTTATTTAGGCTAAATTTTGAAGTTCATCATCCGCTCCAGCGAACGATAGGCCTGGCGTCCCAGGGCTGGCTCAACCTCAATCTCATTGCTGCCCTGCTCGAGACAGTCGAGCAGGTTTTGCAGACTATTCATACCCATCCAGGGACAGTTGGCACAGCTCCGGCAGGTGGCTCCACTGCCACCAGTGGGAGCAATCAATAACTCTTTATCTGGAACCGCCTGCTGCATCTTGTAAAAAATACCCTGGTCGGTTGCCACGATCAGTTGTTGCTGAGGTAGGTTTTTGGCTGCCGCAATCAGCTGCGAGGTAGAGCCGGCAACATCTGCTATATCAACCACCGACTCCGGAGACTCGGGATGCACCAAGACAGCGGCATCTGGGTACACCTTTTTCAGGTCTAAAATACCCTTGGCTTTAAATTCTTCATGGACAATACAGCTACCGTCCCACATCAGCATATCGGCGCCGGTATTTTTCTGCACATAGGCTCCCAGATATTTATCTGGCGCCCAAAGAATCTTTTCGCCCTGAGCATCCAGGTAGTCCACCACCTCCAGGGCAATACTCGATGTAACCACCCAATCTGCCCGAGCCTTCACTGCGGCAGACGTATTGGCATAGACCACCACAGTGCGATCTGGATGCTGGTCGCAGAAGGCAGCAAATTCATCGATGGGGCAACCCACATCCAGCGAACAGGTGGCCTCTAAAGTGGGCATCAACACACGCTTTTCTGGAGTCAGAATCTTGGCCGTCTCACCCATAAACTTAACCCCGGCAACCACCAGAGTCTCAGCCTTGTGGCTATTGCCAAAGCGCGCCATTTCCAGTGAGTCAGACACAGTGCCCCCGGTCTCTTCAGTCAGAGCCTGAATAAGTGGGTCGGTGTAATAATGGGCAATAAGTACCGCATTTTTTTCAATTAACAGGGCTTTGATTCTGTTCTGCAACAAAGCTCTGTGCTCAGCATCAATTTCAGTACTCACGGGAACCTGGTTGAGATAGCTCTCAACCAACTCTCGCGGGCTCTGCTGCTCTGCTGTGGCTATGGTCTGCTGCTGATCGGTCATAATCGGATTAACACTCAAAGTCTGTTGGCAGGCAGTCGGCTAGAATCGCGACAGCCAGTAAACCACTGCAACTAAAATAATACTGAGTACGGAGATAACGGCAATTGCATCCGCTTTAGAATCACCTGTTGTGTCTGGTTTTGTTGCCTTAGCCATAAATAGATTCCTGAGTTTCAACTGTAAATTTAAGGGGTTTTCAAAGACGCGCATTCTAACAACCAAATCTGTGACTGTCTTGCATTCCAGGCCTCAGAATCCAATCAGTGCAGCATATGTAGCCTATTTGGCCATCATTGGGGCAAAACCCACTGCCAACAGCTGCTTATTACCAATAAGTATCCATATATAGGTAAATAATAATTCAAAAGAATAACCCCTGACGGTATCATAGCGCCCCTAAATTAGCCGCACGCATACCAGACCTTCATGTATAAATACGACCAATACGATCAAAAGCTTGTTGATGAGCGCGTCGAGCAGTACCGCGACCAAACCCAGCGCTACCTGGCTGGGCAAATCTCAGAGGACGAATTTCTTCCCCTGCGCCTGCAAAACGGACTCTATGTTCAGCGCCTTGCCCCCATGTTACGCATAGCTGTTCCCTATGGCCTTCTCAGCAGCGCACAGGTGCGCAAGCTGGCTCATATCTCGCGCCAATATGACAAAGGCTATGTACACTTCACCACCAGACAAAATATTCAGCTCAACTGGCCCAAACTTGAAGAGGTGCCTGATATTCTGGCAGAACTGGCCAGTGTTGAGATGCACGCTATTCAAACCAGCGGTAACTGTATCCGCAATACCACCACAGATCAGTTTGCCGGTGTTGCCTGTGACGAGATAGAAGACCCCAGGCCCTGGTGCGAGATTATTCGTCAATGGTCTACTCTGCATCCTGAATTCGCCTTTTTGCCGCGCAAATTTAAAATAGCAGTGTGCGGCTCCGAGGAAGACCGAGCAGCATTTTTACTCCATGACATTGGTCTGCAACTGGTCAAAAATGACCAGGGCGAAACCGGCTTTCAGGTATATGTGGGTGGTGGACTTGGCCGCACGCCGGTAATAGCCTCATCAATTCGCGAATTTTTACCCAAGGAGCATCTGCTCACCTATTTGGATGCCATCCTAAGAGTCTATAACCGCTATGGGAACCGCGATAATAAATACAAGGCGCGTATCAAAATCCTGGTGCGAGCCTGGACTCCGGCAGTTTTTGCCGAGCGGGTTGAAGCCGAGTGGGCCCACCTTAAAGACGGCCCGGCAACCTTAAACGGCAGTGAAATTGAGCGCGTTAAAGGCTTCTTTACCCTGCCCGACTATCGCACCATTGACGATGCCAGTGCAGACGCCAAGGTCAAGGCGCTCGCCGCAGATAACAGAGCATTTTCACGCTGGCTGGATCGCAATGTCAGAGCTCAGAAGCAGCCAGGCTATGCCTCGGTAAGCCTATCTCTCAAACCAGCCGGGGTGGCTCCGGGCGATGTCACTGATCGCCAGCTGGAGACCATTGCCGATCTCGCCGATCGTTATTCCTTTGGCGAAATCCGCTCTACCCACAGCCAGAATGTGGTGCTGGCCGATGTCGCCAAAGATGAGCTATTTGAGCTATGGCAGCAGGCTAAGGCCTCTGGCTTAGCAACACCCAATATAGGCACTATTAACGATATGATCTGCTGCCCGGGTGGCGACTACTGCTCTCTGGCCAATGCCAAATCTATACCTGTGGCCGAGGCTATTCAGCGCAAATTTGATGATCTGGACTATGTCTATGATCTAGGCAACCTGGAGCTAAATATCTCCGGCTGCATGAACGCCTGTGGCCACCACCATATCGGCCATATAGGCATTCTCGGCGTGGATAAGAAAGGTGAGGAATGGTACCAGATACAGCTGGGTGGCAGCGCTAATAAAGACGCCGCACTGGGCAAAGTACTGGGTCCCTCCCTGTCCAGAGACGCTGTCACAGACAGCGTCGAAAAACTACTGGATGTCTATGTCGAGAACCGCATCGAAGGCGAGGCTTTTCTGGGCACATATCAACGTATTGGTATAGAAAAATTTAAGCAGAGGGTATATGGCACAGCTTCTTAAAGAGGGTCAGGTTATAGATAACAGCTGGACCACAGTACTTGAGGATGCCGGCGACCTGCCCTCAGGCGACATTTTGCTGCCGCTGCAGCGCTGGCTGCAACAGGACAGCAATCTGAGTCAGCATCAGGGCAGCGTCGGCGTATGGATCGATGGCAATGAGGAGATCGAGTCGGTCGCAGAGCAACTAGTTTCAGCACCTGTGGTGGCTATTCGGTTCCCCAAGTTTGTCGATGGCCGCGGCTTTTCGGTGGCGCGCCTGCTGCGCGAGCGCTATCAGTATCAGGGCGAGATTCGCGCCATTGGCGAGATTATTCGCGATCAGTTATATTTGCTGCAGCGCTGTGGCTTTAATGCCTTTGAATTTGGCGCGGAGGTTAATTTAGCCGAGGCCAGCAAATCCCTTGCAGATTTTTCTGATGCCTACCAGGTGGCAGTAGATCAGCCGGTACCACTGTTTAAGCGTCGCTAGGCGAGCTCATGGACCATGATGTAATACAGACATTTTTTCTTATTTTTAGCGGCGCCGCAGCCCTGGCCTCTCTGGCTCTGGTGGGCCGCCAGCCGCTACTGGTAGCCTATATTGCTCTGGGCGCTATTCTTGGCCCTCACGGCCTCGGCATGGTCGCCGATGTTGAGCTGATAAGTCAGATCGCCAGCATAGGAATTATCTTTCTGCTGTTTCTTCTGGGTCTGGATATGCAACCTCAGGCACTGTTAAATGTGCTGCGTCAGGTCACCCATATTACGCTGATCAGCTCCCTGCTATTTGCCGCTGTCGGCTATGGCACTGCCTATCTGTTCAATTACTCTCACCTGGAATGCATGATTATTGGCACCTCTATGATGTTTTCCAGCACCATTATAGGTATCAAACTGCTGCCCACCACAGTGCTGCACCACAAGCATTCTGGTGAGCTTATGATTGGTATGCTGCTGATGCAGGATTTCCTAGCCATCTTTGTGCTGCTGGTGCTTATATCCGGAGTATCCGACTCAAACAGTGAAAACCTGATTATCTTTGGCAAAAGCCTAGTTGCCCTGCCCCTGTTGATAGGTGGTGCCGTGGTGGCCGTTCGAGTAGTGTTGCAACCGCTGTTTGCGCGCTTTGACCGGATTGGTGAATATGTGTTCCTGCTGGCCATTGGCTGGTGTCTGGGTGTCGCCGAACTGGCTGAGATTGTGGGCCTGTCTCGAGAAATTGGCGCATTTGTAGCAGGCATTTCCCTGGCTACCAGCCCCATCGCCCAGTATATAGCCCTGAATCTGAAGCCTCTGCGCGACTTCTTTTTGATACTGTTCTTCTTCTCTCTGGGTGGCGCTTTCGATCTGGCTCTGATACCACACATTATAGTGCCAGCGCTGGTATTAGCTGCTGCTATGCTCTGCGTAAAACCCCTGATCTATAAATTCCTGCTGGCCAAAAGTGAAAGCAAAGCTCTGTCCTGGGATATTGGTTTTCGACTGGGCCAAAATAGCGAATTCTCCCTGTTAATTGCCTATCTGGCCTTTAATACCCAGCTTATTGGCAATAATGCCTCGCATCTCATTCAGGCCGTCGCCATTATCACCTTCCTGATATCCAGCTATATAGTCGTATTTAACTTCCCCAGCCCTATCGCTATCAGCAGTCGCCTGCGCCGCGATTAACCGATTAGCCCTGCGCAGCAATTATTTTCTGCTATCCTCATATTGATCTATTGTTAATGGACTATTAATTCAGATTTAGCAGCACAGACAAACAGGATGTCTAGTCATTATGAATCACAGCTCCGCGGCACAGAGAGCCGCCACTGATATCAGCCTTGCCAGCGAACTGGCACAAAAACCCCTGACCCAGTACAGCATAAGTACCGACCTGTCCTCCGAGCTCAGGGTCGGCACCCTGGCTTACTTTAGTATCCAACAGGAGTTTAACCGCATCAGCAAGGCCATAAAGTCTGACAAACCGCTGCAGATCGAGCGCATAGATCCCCTGCTCAAGGCTCTGATCGAGAGTATTATCCGCAATCCTGCCGCTGGGGTGTGGTTGGCCCGTCTTAAAAGTAAAAGCAGCTACGCACACAGGCACTGTATTTCCTGCGCTATCCTGTGCGCCGTAATGGGTCGTCAACTGGGCTTTGATATCGAGTCGATGCACAGGCTAAGCCTGGCAGGGCTATTTATGGATAGCGGCAAGATGCTGTTGCCCGAGAGCCTGTTGCGTAAGACCGAGTCCCTGAGCGCAGAGGAGCAACAGGAGACTCACAGGCATACCGAGCTGGGGCTCCAGGCTGTGGCCAGTGCAGCTCTGCCGAAGGAGGTTCTGCAGGTGATCCGCCACCATCATGAACGCTTTGATGGCAGTGGCTACCCGGATCAACTCAGGGGCACAGAGATCCCGCTGTTGGCGAGGATTGCCGGTATTGTTGACTGCTACGATGCCATGACCAGTCCCAGATACTATGCAACACCCATAGTGCATTCAGAGGCCATTATGAAACTGGCCGGCTGGCGCAAAACCCTGTTTCAAAAGGAGCTGGTGGATACCTTTATCCAGGCCATTGGCCTCTATCCCCCGGGCTCACTGGTTGAGTTGACCAGTGGCGAGGTAGCCGTGGTTAGTGACTTTAAAGTAGGCATGGGCAGAAAGCCGGAGCTAACGGTGATTTTGGATGCCAGCAAAAAGAGACTGTCGAGAAAGAAGGCCCTCAAGCTGACCGGCAAAGAGGGCAATATAGATATAGCTAAAAACCTGCCGCCCGATGCCTATAATCTGGACCCGGAGGCACTGTTTTAACTGCTGCCATAATTAGCAGCTTTACACCTGCTTGTTAGTATCCTGTGTCAGACGAGTCCACCATTTCAGCAACAGGCGATCGGCGCTCTCTTCAGCAGCTATACCCAGCTTCTCATGGAGTTTTTTCTTGTGCACATAGGCCACTTCGTAAACATCGGCCTCCTTAATACGTGACACCAAATACTCGTCACTGGTCTGCACATCATCAACCATGGCCATTTCCAGAGCTTGAGAGCCGTACCAGGTCTCGCCGGTAGCTATTTTATCTATATCCAGCTGTGGACGACGCGAAGACACATGGGCCTTAAAAAGCTGATGTACATCTTCCAGATCCTCAACAAACTTCTTGCGACCCTTGGGGGTATTCTCACCAAACATAGTTAGGGTACGCTTGTATTTACCGGCCGTAAGAATCTCATAGTCTACATCGTGCTTCTTTAGCACCTTATTAAAGTTGGGCAACTGAGCTACCACGCCTATGGAGCCAATAATGGCAAAGGGCGCTGCCAGAATCTTGTCGGCCACGCAGGCCATCATATAGCCGCCACTGGCCGCCACTTTGTCCACACAGACCGTCAGCGGTATCTGCGCCTTGCGAATACGGTCCAGCTGGCTGCTGGCCAAACCATAGCTGTGCACCATGCCACCTGGGCTCTCCAGCTTAACCAAAACCTCGTCATTGGCAGTGGCCTGCGTGAGAACTGCAGTGATCTCCTCACGCAGATGGCTCGTCGCCGAGGCACTGATATTGCCGTTAAAGTTAAGCACAAATACCCGACTCTTGGACTGAGCCTCTTCGCCATCACCCGCTTCTTTACTAGCTTTTTTGCTATGCTTTTTATCCAGTTTGGCCTGCTTCTTTTTAGCCTTGTGGAGTTTCTTCTCCTCAGCTTTTTGCACCGCTTCATCCATGGTGGCGATCAACATGGCTTCGCTCATATCATCAAACTGTTGATTGAGTGGGGTGATTTCCAGATGGCCTTTATCGCCCTGCTTGTTCTTTTGGCTGGCACCTACCATCGCAGACACAATAATAACTACAGCAATCACTACAGTCGCTACCTTGGCCAAAAACAGCCCATATTCAGCTAAGAATTCCAAATTACACTCCAACAATATTCAAAAGATAAATTATAGTTCAAATTGACCGCTACTGACGCGCCGCAGCCTCGTCGACAAAATGCTTAATCAGGCGACCCGACATAATAGTTGGCGGCGGCACATAATGGGGTAGATCGTCATAGCGGCACCAGTGCGCTTCACTAATTTCCACACCATCCACCACAATCTCATCAGTAACAGCATCGGCAATAAAGCCCAGCATTAGCTGCCCCGGGTAAGGCCAGGACTGGCTTCCCAGATAGCGGATATTGGTGATTTGCACACCAACCTCCTCGAAAACCTCGCGATGCAGAGCCTGCTCTGCGCTCTCACCAGCCTCAATAAACCCAGCCAATGTGCTAAACATACCATCGGGCCAGCTTGGCTGACGCGCCAATAAACATTCGTCGCCGCGGGTGACTACCACAATAATACAGGGAGATATTCGCGGATAGTTATTGATATTACAGGGCTCGCAGCGCATAGCATGCTCTGTGGCCGAGGAGTCCATCTTGGCGCCACAGCTACCGCAGTACTGATGCTTATCCTGCCAGTCGAGCAACTGCACAGCGCGACAGACCATGGTAAATTCTTCGTCCCCAGACTTGGCCAGCAAACTGCGCAGCTCCATCGCACTAAACTCAGTGGCCGCTCTGGCATCCTCAGACAGCGCCCAGACCTGACAGTCCACTCCCTGCCACTGGCCCAGTATTAGCTTGCGCTCACAGAAAAACTTCAGCTGGTCAGCCATCTCATGGTCTATCAGTACAGCCGAGCCTTGCCCGTGGCCATTGGGCACCAGTATTTCTCGGCCAATCACGGCAAGAACCCATTGCTTTTCAGTATTGAGAGGTGTGGGGTTAGCATGAAAGCCATTGAGAATCTGTGGGTTGGACAACGAGATAACACCTTCTATTGGGGTTTTTAAATAGCCACTCTGAATGGCCCTTGTTATGGCTCATATTGCTTGCAAACTGGCTGTGCTGAGGCTAAGGTTTGAGCTTGATTTTGGGTTAGTCTAACATGAATAAATCCAATGGACTGCCCGGTCTGTAAGACAATTAAATCTAATTACACAAACTTGAGGGATACTTCATGACTCCAACTTTGCCACAGGCATTTAAAAAGAACTTTCTTGGCAACTCGCCCGGGTGGTACGAGACGGCAATTATTGCGTTTTTAATCCTAAACCCCATCTGCCTCTACCTCTTTGGCCCCTTTGTCACCGGCTGGATGCTAATCGGAGAGTTTATTTTTACTCTGGCCATGGCCCTCAAGTGCTACCCACTGCAGCCGGGTGGCCTGCTCGCTATCGAAGCCATAGCCCTGGGCATGGCCAGCCCAGAAGCCGTGTATCTGGAGACGGTCAGCAATTTCCCAGTAATCATGCTGCTGATGTTTATGGTCGCCGGCATCTATTTTATGCGCGATATACTGCTGTTTACCTTTACCAAAATCCTGCTCGGGGTAAAGTCCAAAACCACTCTGTCATTTCTGTTTTGCTTCGCCGGCGCAGTACTCTCCGCCTTCTTGGACGCACTGACAGTTACAGCGGTTCTGATCACCATCTCAGTGGGTTTTTACTCGGTCTACCACAAAGTGGCCTCAGGTAAGAAAATCGTCGATGAAAATCATGACCATGGCAACGACGAAAGTCTGATCTCAAACCATCGCCAAAATCTCGAAGACTTCCGCGCCTTCCTGCGCAGCCTGATTATGCACGGCGCTGTGGGTACAGCACTGGGCGGTGTAACCACCTTGGTAGGCGAACCACAGAACCTGCTGATAGCAGAGCGTGCCGGCTGGGAGTTTATGGAATTCTTTATGCGCATGGCGCCAGTCACCATGCCCGTTTTTGTCTGTGGTCTGATTACCTGCATAGTGCTGGAGAAAATCAAGATTCTCGGCTACGGCGCCACCCTGCCTGAAGCTGTTCGTCAGGTGCTTAAAGAGTCCAGCGAACACGAAGACTCAAAACGCACCCAGCAGGACAAAGCCGCGCTGATTACTCAGGCCCTGGTCGCCGGTATTCTGGTTCTGGCTCTCGGCTTCCATATCGCCGAAGTAGGTATTATTGGCTTGATGATTATCGTCTTGCTCACTGCCTTTAACGGAATTACCGAAGAACACCGTATAGGTCACGCCTTCGAAGAGGCTCTGCCCTTTACTGCTCTGCTAGTGGTATTCTTTGCCATTGTTGCGGTAATTCACGAGCAACATCTTTTCTCACCAGTGATCCATTGGGTGCTGGCAATGGATGAAGCAGTGCAACCAGGCATGTTCTTCCTGGCCAATGGTCTGCTGTCTGCGATCAGTGACAATGTGTTTGTAGCCACGGTTTATATTAATGAGGTACGCGCAGTGCTGGATGCCGGCGATATTAGCCGCGAGCACTTCGACAAGCTGGTTATTGCTATCAACACTGGTACCAACCTGCCAAGTGTTGCAACGCCAAACGGCCAGGCTGCTTTCCTGTTTCTGCTGACCTCTGCGCTGGCTCCGCTGATCCGACTGTCTTACATGCGTATGGTGATTATGGCTCTGCCGTACACTGTGGTACTGACAATAGTTGGACTGCTTGGTGTTTTATACAATATCTAGCAACCCCTAGTAAGCAAAAGGCCCGACTAGCAATAGCCGGGCCTTTTTTTATATCTTCAAAACAACTAGGCGTTGGATAAAATAACTTTACCCTTGGCTCGACGTTCGGAGATTGAGGCAAATGCCGCCTTATAGTCATCAAGAGAATAGACCTCGGTGACCAGAGGGGAGAACTTGCCACTATCAATCATCTCGATTAGCTCATCAAAGTTTTTGCGTGACTCCATGGGAGCACGAGCAGCCCAGGAGCCCCAGAATACACCGATCAGTGATGCACCTTTAAGCAAGGCTAGGTTCAGTGGCATAGCGGGAATTGGGCCAGAGGCAAAACCAATCACCAGAAAGCGACCATCCCAGGCAATAGCGCGGAACGCCTGTTCAGAGAACTCACCACCCACAGGGTCATAAACAACATCTACACCTTTGCCGCCCGTTAGCTCTTTAACCTTATCTTTAAGGCTCTCGGTGGAATAGTTAATACGCAGATCAGCGCCGGCCTCGCTGGCAAAATCAAGCTTCTCTTCAGTGCTTGCCGCGGCGATCACAGTGGCCCCCATGGCCTTGGCAATCTGAATAGTGGCAATGCCGACACCGCCAGCAGCACCCAGCACCAGCAAAGTCTCGCCGGGCTGAATATTTGCCTGTTGCTTTAGCGCATAGTAGGAGGTGCCGTAAGTAATGGCAAAACCCGCTGCCTGTTCAAACGACATGGTATTGCCGATCTCAAAGGTGGTGTGCTCATTGACCACGCACTGCTCAGCAAAGGCACCAATCTGAGTGGTGGCAATCACCTTGTCGCCCACCTTGCGGCTGGTGACGCCCTCACCTACAGCGGTGACTACGCCAGCCAGTTCTGCGCCAGGTATAAATGGCAGCTCTGGCTTAAACTGGTATTTACCCTGAATAGTCAGCACATCGGGAAAGTTAACTCCGGTGGCTTTAATATCCATCAAAATCTCGCCTTTACCTGGCGCAGGGGTATCTACTGTCTCCAGTACCAGATTTTCCGTGGGGCCAAATTCTTTACAGACTAGTGCTCTCATAATCATGTCCTGGTTTTTTCTAGTTATTTTCGGTTTTGTAGGCCAGGGCTTTGCCAACAAACTTATTGGTTTGCTGAAAGCCGCCCACCAGTACTTCCTGACCCTCTGGGTTGTCTATGCTGTCCATCTGAGCACGCACATTTTCAGGTGTCTGCTGCTCTGGGGGCAGATAGATACCATCGGTCTCATAGATATGAGTGCGAGCATAGCCGCCGGCACCGGCACAGAGAATGGTGCGGTTGGACGCATCTTTGTCGCACAGCGTCAGTAATGCCGCGGTTACCGATTCCACGGTCATAATATCCGACTGTTCCTCAGTCACCAGGCCCTCGAGCATTCTGGTGCCCGCAGTGGGTGACAGGCAATTCACCTTAATATCGTATTTTTCACCCTCAATACAGAGCGTATTCATCAGCCCAACCACAGCCATTTTGGCGGCACCATAATTAGCCTGACCAAAATTACCGTACATACCGCTGGATGAAGTGGTCATTACAATGCGCCCATAGCCTTGGTCGCGCATTAGATCCCAGACAGCCTTGGTGCAGTTAGCTGAGCCCATCAGATGGACATCGACCACCAGCTGAAAATCGGCAACTTCCATTTTGGCAAAGCTCTTATCGCGCAAAATTCCGGCATTGTTAACCAGAATGTCCACACGGCCCCACTTCTCCACTGCCTGGGCAACCATGGCTTCAACTTCGTCCATGTTGGCCACATTGGCACCATTGGCTATGGCTTCGCCACCAGCGGCTTCGATCATGGCCACGGTTTCCAGGGCTGCATCGCTTGAACCGCCGACACCATTGACGGTGCCCCCGAGGTCGTTGACCATCACCTTGGCACCGCGAGCCGCCAGCGCCAATGCATGGGACCGTCCCAGTCCATTGCCAGAACCCGTAACTATGGCCACCTGCCCGTCATATCTAATTGTCATAGGTCTCTCTCCTTTGAGTGTGAAAATTACCCTCTAGCTTAACGATATTGACTTAGCTCTCGGCGCGCAATCACCATGCGGTGAACCGCATCTGGACCATCGGCAAAGCGCAGTGTACGCTGGCCACCGTACCAGATAGCCAGAGGCGTATCCTGAGACAGGCCCAGACCGCCGTACATCTGTATAGCTTCATCGATAATTTTAAGGGCCATATTGGGCGCCGCCACCTTAATCATAGAGATAAATGGCTGAGCTGCATCAGTGCCTTCATGGTCCATTAGCCAGGCAGCTTTTAAGCACAGCAGCCTGGTCATCTCGATATCAATACGTGCCTGGGCAATGATATCAACATTGCCTCCCAGTTTGGCCAGCGGACGACCAAAGGCTTCACGGTTAAGAGAGCGCTCGCACATCAATTTAAGGGCGGCTTCAGCCAAACCCAGAGAGCGCATACAGTGATGAATACGACCAGGCCCGAGCCTGCCCTGAGCCACTTCAAAACCACGACCCTCACCGAGAATCATATTTTCTTTGGGCACTCGCACATCAGTAAAGCGCATATGCATATGGCCGTGGGGAGCATCATCGACATTAAAGATTTCCATAGGGCGAATATTGACCACCCCTGGAGTATCAAAGGGCACCAGCACCTGGCTGTGCTGAGCATGGCGCGGGCCGCCAGGGTTGGTGTTGACCATCACAATCATAATCTTACAGCGGGGGTCGCCAGCACCGGATATCCAAATCTTCTCACCGTTAAGCACCCATTCATCGCCATCGGCAACACAGGACATGGAGATATTGGTGGCATCTGAAGAGGCCACATCGGGCTCTGTCATGGCATAGGCAGAGCGAATTTCACCGGCAAGCAGAGGCTTTAACCAGGTCTCTTTTTGCTCTTCGTTGCAGTAGCGGGCCAGCACTTCCATATTGCCAGTATCTGGAGCAGCACAGTTAAATACCTCGGGAGCCAGATGCGAGCGACCGGTTTCCTGGGCAATATAGGCATACTCAACTGTGTTCAGCCCATGGCCACCCTCGTAGTGGGTGAGGAAGAAATTCCATAAATTTTTGGCCTTGGCCTTGGCTTTTAGACCTTCCAAAATCTCTGTCTGGCGCTCGGTAAAAGCCCAGCGGTCGCCCTTAGCAACCTCTTGGTGATACTCGTGCTCCAGAGGCAGTATCTCGGTATCAATAAAATGCTTAACCTCTTCAAGAATAGGTTTTAATTTGTCGCTAACGCCTAAATCCATAGTGCTCTCCCTCTAAAAATTAATCTGTTCTGGCCCGGGCCCAACTGCTCAGGTCAGTTATATCTAAAACTAGTAACCGCTTAGCTGCGCAAAACGATCTGTGTGATAGCTGTTATCACCAAACAATGTCTGCGCTGGTCGGGCGCGCTTAATAAAGAAACCTATATCATATTCGTCGGTCATGCCGATTCCACCATGCATCTGAATCGCCTCATTGGTCGATAGCTCAGCCACCTCAGACAGCTTGGCCTTGGCAATACTGGCCAGAGCTGGAGCGCGCTTATCGCCCTCGTCTGTAGCCTGCAGCGCCTTTAACACCACTGACTTGCACAGCTCAATCTGGCTCCACCAGTCAGCAGCGCGATGCTGCAGAGCCTGGAAAGACCCAATCAGCACTCCAAATTGTTTGCGCTCTTTAAGATACTGCAGGGTGCGATCAAAGGTCTCCTGAGCCATGCCCAGCAGTTCCGCAGACAGATAAATATTGCCCACATCCAGAGTGGCCGACAGAGCCTTGAAGCCCGTGCCCTCTTCACCCAGCAAAGCAGCCTCTGCCACCTCTACATCGTTAAAATTGATATTGGCATAGTTGCGGCCATCGGTCACTACAGTGCGCTCAACCTCAACTCCGGCTGCTGTGCGGTCCACTATAAACAGGCTAATACCCTGTGCATCGCCTGCTGCACCAGAGGTGCGGGCGGCCACAACCAACTTGTCGGCAGTACCGCCGTCGACAACAAAGCGCTTGCTGCCAACCAGTCTATAACCACCCGTCTGCTTGCTGGCGCTCATACTAATCTGAGCTGGTGCATGATGAGCTGTCTCATCCACTGCCAGGGCAGTGGTAATTTCACCGCTGGCAATGGCGCCTAGCAGCTCAGCCTTTTGCTGTTCGCTGCCCGCTGCGTTAATTGCAGTAACGCCCAACACTGCAGTGGCAAATAAGGGTGATGCCGTGAGGGTGCGACCAGTCTGCTCGACAATCTGGCCCATGCCCACATGGCCAAACTCCAGACCACCATAGGCCTCTGGGACCAAAATTGCCGCCCAACCCATCTCGACCATCTGAGACCAGAGATTGTCGGCATAGCCAGCGGCGCTGCCTGCATCGCGCTGCTTGCGCACCTCTGACAATGGGGCATGCTCAGCTAAAAAGCCCTGAGCAGATTCTTTGAGCATTTGTTGCTCTTCGTTTATTACTAATGCCATGTTTCTGTACCTTTAAATTCTATTAGCGCTGGCGCAGCTCGATTAGCCGAGGCCAAGGATATTTTTAGCGATCACATTAAGCTGAACCTCGGAGGTTCCGCCCTCGATAGAGTTACCCTTGGTGCGCAACCAGGTGCGCGGCAACCAGCCCTGATTAGACGCTTCACCCTCCCAAACCATGGCATCGCTACCATTGATCTTGAGTAATGTTTCAAAGCGGCGTTTATTGAGCTCAGTACCGTAGTACTTCAGCATGGCAGAGGTAGCACCTACGCCATGGCCCGACTTAACTTCGTCGGTGACACGCTCTGCGGTTAATGCAAAACAGGCGCCATCAATTTCCCATTTAGCCACCTCAGCGCGCAACAGCGGGTTATTCATGCGACCCTGCTCAACACCTAGAGCCTTCGCTGCGATCTGACCCATGGTTTCTGCGCCCGCATCAGTCATACCCATGCCGCCGATCATCTCGCGCTCATGGGTCAGCAGATACTTGGCAATGGTCCAGCCCTGATTGATCTCACCCACCACCTGATCTTTCTCAACACGCACGTCGTCGAGGAAGGTTTCGCAGAAAGGTGAGCTGCCAGAAATTAGCTTAATTGGCTTGGGGGTTACTCCCGGAGTTTGCATGTCAAACAGCACCAGGCTTATGCCCATCTGTTTTTTGGCATCCGGATCGGTGCGCAACAGGCAGAACATCCAGTCGGCCTTATCGCCATAGGAAGTCCACACTTTCTGACCATTGGCAATAAAGTGATCGCCCATATCCTCCCCTTTAGCCTGTAGGCCGGCCAGGTCAGAACCTGCGCCAGGCTCAGAATAGCCCTGACACCAGCGAATTTCGCCGCGAATAATAGGCGGCAGATGCTGTTGCTTAAGAGCCTCAGAGCCAAATTTCAGCAGCGCCGGACCAATCATCCAGATACCAAAACTGCTCAGGGGTGAGCGGGCATTGATACGCGCCATCTCTTCTTTTAACACTTTGTGCTGGGCCTTATTAAGGCCGCCACCACCGTATTCCGCAGGCCAGTCCGGAGCGGTCCAGCCTTTAGCGCCCATGCGCTCCATCCACAGCTTCTGATCTTCGCTGGCAAACTTAAAGTTGCGCCCGCCCCAGCACATCTCTTCATCGCCTTTGGTTGATTTGCGCATAGATTGGGGGCAGTTTTCTTCTAGCCAGTCTCTGGTCTCTTGCCGAAAAGCGTTTAAATCACTCACATTAGGCTCCTGCTTTTAGGTGTTTTAATTAATGCCAAGCTATGTTTTGGGCTATCTGGAAGCTTGCTGTCACAGCTATAGAACGGTGCAAAAAATCGAAAATTGAACTTACAGTATGTTATTGTTCCTTTCAAGTATAGCGAGAATAAATCTCGTTATTTGCCCAGGTAATGCAGGTCTAAGTCGACGACATAAGTCGTTATCAGTTACAGTACTTTGCAAAGGCCAAAGATTCACCAGCAAACCCAGTTAATCCGAGAATCCCCCATGACCAAAGCACTGCAACAGCTACTAGACATCCTGACGCTAGACAAAATAGATGAGAATATCTATCGCGGCCAGACCCCGGAAACATCCAATACAAGGGTATTTGGCGGCCAGGTGTTTGCTCAGGCCATGCGTGCAGCTCAGGATACCGTGCCAGAAGATCGCATGGTGCACTCACAGCATGCCTATTTTTTGCGCCCTGGTGATCCCTCTGTACCCATACTTTATCAGGTTGATGGCATTCGCGATGGTAGCTCATTTACCACGCGCAGAGTGGTGGGTTCTCAGCGTGGCAAAGCTATCTTTAATACTGAGCTCTCCTTTCAGATACAGGAACAGGGCGTCAGCCACCAGATTGATATGCCCGACTGCCCGCAACCAGAGGAGCTGGGCGACGACAATGCGCGCTGGCAAGAGATGATTGCCAAACTGAGTAGCAAAAAGGGTGACAGAGCAGCGCAACGCCCCTCGCTTCGGCCTATCGAAATGCGCTCAGTACAGCCGGTAAACCATGAAGATCCCAGTATTAGAGACCCGGAACAGAAAGTCTGGATCAAAGCCGCTGGCTCTATCGCCGAGCTGGCGAAGACCGATACCCAGCCACTGCACCATGCTATTTTGGCCTATGCCTCTGATTTTAATCTGATGAGTACATCACTGATGCCCCACGGTCTCAGTATTATGAATCCAAAGTTGCAGCCAGCCTCGCTGGACCACTGCATCTGGTTTCACGATAGCTTCCGCGCTGACGAGTGGATGCTGTATGTCATGGATAGCCCAAGATCAAGCCATGCAAGGGGCCTGAGTCGCGGCTCGTTTTTCAGTCGCGATGGTCGTCTGGTAGCCAGCACCATCCAGGAAGGCCTGATCCGCCTACATAAAGACTAGTAGCCGCACCAGCGGCTACAAATTGAGATACTTCTTCTGTTTGGCACTGACCTTCTTGAGGTAATTTCGGGTTTCGCCGCGGATATGCCGGTTGGTCAAAAACCAGTAAAACTCACTGACAGTCATATTGTTTATACGCGCCAGCGACTTGGTCTTATTGCCATTTTTATCCAAACTCCGCCACAGATTGCCGGCACCGCCGTTGTAGCTGGAGATAATGGCGTACTCGCGTTTTTTCGGATGCTTAATCCCCGACAGATAGCGAGTCCCGAGAATACGCAGGTACCCCGCCGCCACCTCGATATTATTGCTGGGGTTATACAGGTAAGACGAGCTGGGCGTGTGCTTGTAGCCTTTGATAATTGAAAAATAGTCCCGGCCCGCGGTATTAGCTTTAATCTGCATAAGCCCCAGGGCATTGGAGCCAGAGCGCGCCAGTGGGTTAAACGAACTCTCGGTTTCCATAATCGCCATCATCAGCGAAGCAGACACATTGTGCTGCCGACCAGCGGCTTTGACATATTGAATGTATTTGCCACCGGCAATGTTCTTATGCTCCCTGACCATACTGATCTTGGATCGGTAGCGCCCTTTAAATCGCTCTGCACTCTGGGCCAGATGGTCAGCAAAAAGCTCTGCTGTCCAGGGATGCTCAATGGGCTTGCCCCGGTGATCAAGTATCTGTTTCCAAAAAAAAGGTTTTCTGGTGTTCTGGTTTACCAGACCAAAATCGCTAGCGGTCTTGGCATCTATGACCGAAGGGTCTATCTGAGTAAGCAATATCTCAACAATAGACTCCTGTAGCAGCTGCAGATTAGTCGCCGTCACAATCACCAAGCCGCTCTCAAAGTCGACCACCGTATCGCTGTCGGCGACATCGTTAAATACCAGCACCGAGGGTCTTATAGATCTGGCTTGGTCGGGACCGTTTTCGTACTCCCACAGCAGCGCCGCCACATCTTCATCATAGGCATCATAATCTATAGCCAGTGCTTGGATCGAAACAACAAGAGCAAAGACAACAAAGAGCCCGCAGCGTTTAAAACAGAACGTCATAATGGCTGCTTACACCTTGTAGGCATAATCTGGATGCTGCTCGAGCATGCCCTCGCGCATGCGCCGCATACCTCTAATCCAGCGATCGTAATCCGCCCCTTTGTGCCGCACATACTCAGCTAGTTCGGCATGGGGTTGAATCATAAAGCTATCCTCAGCCATACCGGCAAGCACAGAATCTGCCGCTTCGTCTGCAGTCATCATGGTGTCAGCACCAGTCACGCCGCGGCCACCCTCGGTCATAGCTGTGGCCACATACAGCGGGCAGACCACCGAGACTTTAATATTGTCATCACCATGGGTAATGGCCAGGGATTCCGCAAAACCCACAGCGGCGGTCTTGGTTGTTGAGTAGGCCGCATCACCCAGCTGGCAGAGCAGCCCTGCCCCAGAGGCCACGTTGACCAGATAGCCACCACCGCGCTTGACCATACCTGGCACCACAGCGCGCGCGGCAAATACATGGGCCATCACATTGACATTCCAGCAGGTCATCCAATTGTCATTAGAGCCCGAGGCCGCCATCCAGCCAGGGCCGTCGCCAAAGGCCACACCGGCATTGGAGACAAAGATATCAATCGGCCCCAGGCGCTCTTCAGTCTCGCGCACCAGCGCCTGAATATCCTCCTCGAGCCCAACATTAGTCGCCACCGCAATACCACTAATTTGCTCGGCCACCTGAGTTGCAGGCTCGAGGTTTAAATCGGCTACGGCTACCTTGGCGCCGGCCGCGGCAAATTTTTCACAGAGTGCGCGGCCAATACCGCTGGCACCACCAGTGACCACTACAACTTGATTATTAAGATCCACTGAATCCCCTATTTTTATATTTTGTTAGACTAATACAGCTTCCAGAGCTGCTCTTATCTGCGCCGGAATAGATACAGGTTTATCTGTATTGCGATCCACAAACACATGGGTAAAGGTGCCATGGGCTGAAGCAGCCTGCTGACCCTTTTTAAAGATACCAATACCGTATTCCACCGAGCTATTGCCCAGACGGTTGACCCTAAAACCCGCCTCCAGTTTTTCCGGGTAAGCTACCGGTGACTTGTACTCACAGCTCGAAGCCACCACAAAGCCAATAATCTCGGCACTGTGAATATCCAGGCCACCCTGCTCAATCAGATACTGGTTGGCTACAGAATCAAAGTAACTGTAATAGACCACATTATTTACATGGCCATAAATATCATTATCCATCCACCTGGTGGTGATATCGGCAAAGTATTTATAGCCTGAGCGCTGATCTGGTTGAGTCATAATTAAAAAGCCTCCTGATAAATGGCCAACGCGTCTTCCAGACTAACCTCGCGGGGATTATTAATCAGCAGCCGCTGTTGCAACATGGCCTCTTCAGCCAACATTGGTAAATCAGCCCTGGCTATATCCATTTGTTCCAGTCTGGTCTGTAATCCCAGATCGCTAGCCAGAGCCAAAAAGTAATCTGCCAACAGCTCAGTGGTGGCCATCGGGTCTTTTGGCAGTTGTTGATGGGGCAAAATAATCGCCGCAAGCTGCGCATAGAGCTCTCCCGCCTGGGGCCCATTAAAGCGCAGCACATGGGGCAGCACCAACGAGTTACTCAGGCCATGGGGTATATGGTAGTTGCCTCCCAGTGGGTAGGCTAATGCGTGCACGGCCGCAACTGGTGCATTGGCAAAAGCCTGGCCAGCGAGCATGGCACCCAGCAACATGGCACTGCGCGCCTCAAGATTGTTGCCCTGTTTTACCGCAGTCTCTATATTGCCCGCCATCAGCCGCAGCGCCTCAAGGGCAAGCATATCTGACAATGGATTCTTTAGGCGCTTGCTGGTAAATGCCTCGATCGCATGGACCATGGCATCTATACCAGTGGCAGCAGTGACGGCCGCAGGCAGGCCAGTGGTCAAACCGGCATCGAGAATAATTTTATCGGCCAGCAGAGTGCGACTGACCACACCGGCTTTGGTGGTCTCACCAGTGGTAATAATCGAAACCATGGTAGCCTCGGAGCCTGTACCCGCGGTAGTGGGCACCTGAATAAGCGGCAGTCGGCCACCGCTGATCTGGTCGACACCGTAGATATCCGCCAGGGCCTGCTCGCCCTTAATCAGCACAGCCAGCAACTTGGCCACATCCATGGAGCTGCCCCCACCAAAGCCAATCACCCCGTCGCATGCAAAATTTTGTGCAGTTTGCACCGCGTCCATCACCACAGATTCTGGTGGGTCTGCCACCACATCAGAGTAAATATGATGTTCAATACCCTGAGCGTTAAGGCTATTGATCGCGCCATCCAAAAGACCGAACTGAATAATCCCCGGGTCAGTGACCACCAGTGCTCGCTCAATGCCCAGGCCCGCAGCCAGCTCGCCCAGCTGCCCCGATGTACCTGGTCCAGATAGCACATCAGGCACCGTACTAAATAGAAAATCGCTCATAGGTTGCTCTTATAATAATTATGATTTTGACCGCCGCGACAGCCCGTTGATAAATAGATGCAAATAGGCCCCAGAGACCTCTGGTGGACGGATATCTGCCACCCAGCTGGCCAGGTCCGGGCTAGCTTCTACTGCACCGGACAGCATATTTTGGGCAATATCAATATCCAGCTGGCGCAAGGTCCCGTCGGCAAACCCCTCACCCAAATAAGTACCGAGGATTTTACTGTTATTTTTACTGGCCTTTAAGATCGCTTTGCGATGTTGCTCGTCCAGCGAAGGTAATGCGCGATAGCGGATCAGTGGCCCCTCTTCGCTAAACTGAATATTAAATAGATAACGCAGTGACAGCTCGACTTTTTTAAGCCCAGTATCCTGGCTGGCACCGGCGTCATTTAGCAGCCTGTTCTCAACAGCCAATGTACGGTTAAAACACTGATATAGCAGCTCTTCCTTGTTTTTTATATGGTAGTAAAAGGCACCTTTGGTGACGTCCAGCGAGCTGGCAATTTCATCCAGAGAAGTGCCTTTGTAACCCTTCTGGTTAAAGAATATGGAGCCCACCCGATAAAAGGCTTCGCGCTTAATGCGGCTCTGGTATTCGCGGTCAAAGCTGTCCAGCTGCAGACCCCTGAGCTGGGGAAACTGAATATCATCGAACTGATGTCTACTGGCAGAGAGGCCATTGACCAAAATGTCCAGCACAGCCTCGATTACTGGCTCCGGATTAGCCCCGTGAGAGCGGTTAAGCCACACCGGAAACCACTGGAGAATTGAAAAAATCCCCGAGACAATTACCGCCGGATCCAGATCCTCAATCAACCCCTCTTCTATACCCTGCTCCACAATCTCTTGGCAGCAGGCAAAAATATGGCTCCAGCGCTGTTTAATATCCTCAGCATGGGCCGCGTCTAGCACAGATACCTCTGACAGCGTGGCGTAATGAGGCCCCATACCCCGCAACGTATCCATGTACAGATAAAAGTGTCCCTTCACCAGGGCTATAATTTTTTCCAGACCATTGTCTGATAGCTGGTTGGCAGACTGCACCTGATCCAGCCACATGTCGCAACTGGATACATAGCACTGATAAATCAGGTCTTCTTTGGTTTTTACATAGTAGTAAACGCAGGTTTTGGTGAGCTTCATGCTGCCGGCAATATCTGCCAATGTGGTAGCCCGCGAGCCCTGCCAGTTAAACAGCTGCGCCGCCCCAGACAAAATCGCCTGAAACT
>JAYPYO010000006.1:0-67024 GCA_038135995.1 Porticoccaceae bacterium | reverse complement strand
GCCTTTGCATAGGGCCGAGCTAATGTGCTCAATTCTGCCATGTTAAACCTCGGTTACAGCTGCGCTGCCAGTTTGTCGACCAGCTCGCGATTAGATTTTTCATCAATTGATGCTTCGAGCACTTTTTCTGCGCCAGCCAGAGCAAGGCCTGCCACATAGGCACGCAGCTCTTCTTTAGCGCGGTTGATCTCTTGCTCGATGTCAGCCTGGGCAGCGGCTTTAAGGCGGTCGCCCTCGGCAACTGCCTGCTGCTTGGCTTCATCAATAATTTGATTGGCTCGCTTGTTGGCTTGATCAATAATGCCCGCCGCTTCCTGCTTGGCCTCTTTCATCTGGTCAGTCGCTTTGTTCTGAGCCAGCTCAAGGTCACGCAGGGCACGGTCGGCCGCATCAAGTCCATCGGCGATTTTCTTCTGGCGCTCTTCCATAGCCTCAATAATGACCGGCCATACAAACTTCATGCAAAACCACACAAAGAATGCAAAGGTCACCATCTGACCAAAAAGCGTTAGATTAATATTCACGCCATTACCTCATTAATAGATGAGTTAAGAATCATGTGTTTTTTGTTACGCACCCATACCTGGAGCAACAACAAAGATCAGGTACATCGCGATACCAACACCAATAATAGGCACAGCATCAATCAGACCAGCAAGCAGGAACATTTTGCCCTGAAGCATTGGACCTAGCTCTGGTTGACGAGCAGTTCCTTCAATAAGTTTTCCGCCCAGCAGACCCATACCAACAGCTGCCCCCAGTGCGCCCAATCCGAGCATAATTGCCGCAGCAATGATTACAAGTTCCATCGTAGACTCCCGATTTTAGTGATTAATTAGTAATTAAAAGTAAAGTGAATTTAGTGATCTTCGTGCGCCATGCTTAGATAGACAACAGTGAGAACCATGAAAATAAATGCCTGCAGGGTAATAACCAAAATATGGAAAACCGCCCAGCCCCATTGCATTAATCCGCCACCCAGAGCTGTCAGGCCACCGCCCAGGGCCATAAAGACCATGCACAGTAGAACTGTTTTGCCCGTGGATATTTTGCCCTTGAGATTTAGCCCGCACACAGTGCAAACCAAAATAAAGATAGCCAGCCAGAACATGGCGCTGGTTTGCTCACCAAAGATTTGTGCGTGAATACCACCACCCAACAAGCCTGCACCGGCGCCCGCCGCAAACATGGTGGCAATAAGAATAAAGATCATTTCACCGGCATACATATTGCCGAATAATCGAAGACCCAATGAAAACGGCTTGGCCAAAAGACCAACAGTCTCCATAAACAGGTTAACAGGTATAAAACCCCAGTGGTTAAATGGGTGCATGGTCAACTCGCTGATAAAGCCAGTGCCTTTAATTTTGATTGAGTAATAGAGCATCAGGATAAATACACCTAAAGCCATTCCCAAGGTGATATTGGGGTCTGTCGACGGAACAATCTTTTGATAATTGACGCCGGCCAGCATTAATAGCTCAGGAACCAGATCTACAGGAAGCAGATCCATCAGGTTCATCAGAAAAATCCAAACAAAGATAGTCAGGGCCAGAGGTGCAACCATCTTGTTGCGACCATGGAAGCTATCTTTAACTGCGCCATCGATAAACTCAACTATAAGCTCAACAAAGTTGAGCATTCCGGACGGGACACCTGTGGTAGCGCGTTTAGCGGCCACACGAAATAACAGGCAGAAAAGTACGCCAAGACCTATAGACCAGGCCATGGAGTCTACATGGATAGCCATAAAGCCCATCTCTGCAGCCTCTTCAGCACCATGAGCAAAGCTCCAACCGTTTTCAGGATGCTTGCCATAAACCAAATTGGTTAGGTGATGCTGAATGTATTCGGTTGTACTTGCGGGGTTTTCGCCTGCCATGTATCTCAACTCTCGTTAAATCAGTGCAACTCTTGCTTGTGAGCTCGCACCTGTTTTAGGTTTGAATCTGCCATCAGCTGAACTATCAGCATCGCTAACCAGTACTGCCTGTTAGCTCTTTAATATCCTTACCGTAATAAACCACTGCAGCGGTATCATTAGGGTAAACGCACTAAATACAGCCAAAAAATCTAAATTTTTCATTAGTATAAAGGTAGTAGTAAACAACACTGCTGTCAGAACCACCTTTCCGGACTCACCCAAATACATAGCCCGTACTATTTTATCTACCTGTCGCGCCCCGGTGTATTTATATGCCTGTCGCGCAAACCAGGCCTGAGGTCCTATCTGAATAAGACCACCCACCAAAATCGAGCTAGCCAGACTGTTGTTGAATCCGGCTGCAATCCCACAGCAACACAGCAATATAATTAACTGATACAGCGCAACTTTGTATAGCGGCGGTGTAGAAATGGTAGTCATGAGCGGCCACCTTTTTCTGCCTGGATCCATGTCCGCACCAAAGTAAATGGGGCCTACCCCGAGCGGATCGGCATTATAGGTATAGTGTTGGTGATATTCAACTCGCTTTGCAGGCTATATTTTGGCTATTTAGCAGGCCAATAAGCTTTTGAGCAAAGCTTATTTTAGGTGAGCCAGGATTCCACCCAACTCATCGACACTATTGTACTTGAAAATCAGTTTGCCAGCGCCTTTGGCGCTGTGCTGAATACTGACCACGGCACCCAGTTTTTCGGAGAGTTCTTCCTGTAAACGCATAATATCTGGATTGGCTGTCTGTTTGTTGTCAGTGGCCGGGCTGGGGTTTTGCAATTTTTTAACCAACACCTCAGTTTGGCGCACAGTCATAGCATTGGCTGCGACAGCTCGCGCTGCGCTGATTTGCGCACTACCTTCAAGCCCGAGCAGACATTTTGCATGGCCCAACTCTAACTCACCGCGCTCCAACTGCTCCTGGACTGCTTTTTCCAGTGAGGCAAGGCGCATTAGATTGGTGACAGCTGAGCGGGATTTGCCCACAGCATCAGCCACCTGCTGTTGAGTCAGGCTAAATTCATCCTGTAGGCGAATTAATGCCAGGCTCTCTTCCATGGCATTTAAATCTTCGCGCTGAATATTTTCAATCAGGGCCATGGCTATTGTGGCTTCGTCGGTGACTTCGCGCACAATGGCTGGAATGGTATCTAACCCGGCCTGCTGGGTCGCGCGCCAGCGACGCTCACCGGCAATAATTTCATACTTATTTTCACCCGTGGGTCGGACAATAATGGGCTGCATAACCCCTTGAGTGGTAATTGAGTCGGTCAGCTCTTGCAGAGCTTCAGGGTTTAAATCTCGTCGCGGCTGATACTGACCGGGGTGCAGAAATTCTACCGGCAGGTTTTTCAATGTGCCGTCTGCAGGCATAACTGGATTAACTAAAGTCTGATCAGAGGACTCCAAAGAGGAAACAATAATAGCCTCATCTTCAGGCCCGTCTGCATCCTCTGGTATACCGAGAAGAGCATCCAATCCTTTGCCAAGACTCTGTCGTTTTGCTGCCATTTACCTTCTTCCTGCTGCCTGTGGTTTTGGTGCCTGCGCTGCTTTTTCTTGCCTGAGTATCTCACCAGCCAGTGCCAAATAAGCTACAGAGCCCTTTGAGTTCCTGTCGTAAGCCAGTGCTGGTTTACCATGACTGGGAGCCTCAGCCAACCTGACATTACGTGGAATACTCACTCTGTAAACCCGGTCACCAAAGTACTTTCTTAACTGGGCTGATACCGCATTAGTCAGACTGCTGCGCGGATCATACATGGTCCGCAATATACCCTCTATTCGCAATTTTGGGTTAATTAACTTGGCAATCTGACGAATGGTGTTGTTAAGCGCAGAAAGCCCTTCAAGTGCATAGTATTCGCACTGCATAGGAATAAGCACACCGTCGCTGGCCACCAGGGCATTGACAGTGAGCATATTTAACGAGGGTGGGCAGTCGATAATGACATAGTCATAGTTGGCCTCAACCCTTTTAATTGCATGGCGCAGTCGACTTTCTCGGCCTATCTCCTGCATCAGCTCAACTTCCGCTGCCACCAAATCACCATTGGCCGGCAAGAGGTGATATTTGCCCTGCTCAGAAGTAACAATCACATCTTCAATAGCGTTTTTTTCGGTCAAAACATGGTAGACACTGCGTTTACACTCAGCTTTATTTACACCAGAGCCCATGGTTGCATTGCCCTGGGGGTCTATATCCACTAAAAGGACGCGTTTTTTATAGGCTGCGAGAGATGCTGCCAGGTTGACGCTAGTGGTGGTTTTGCCAACACCGCCTTTTTGATTTGCTATCGAGAGTATTCGAACCACTGCACTTACCTTTAAAGGTTTAAACCTGGCGACCGATTAGTTTGACTAATTTTTATCAGGTGCCGTTCGCCTTCAACACCTGGTACTACTAATCGGCACAAGTCTGAGACCTTATAGTTTTTATCTAGTTGGCTCAACTCTGATTCCGGGATTTTGCCTTTCATTGCCATAAACTGTCCCTGATCCGACAGAAGATGGCAACAGTTCATTAGCATATCCGGGATAGAGCTAAATGCCCGGCTAAGCACTGTGTCATAGAGCTCTGGTGGCTGAAACTCTTCTACTCTGGCGTTTATTTTAGTCACATTGGCCAAACTGAGCTCATTGATTACCTGAAACAGAAAGCGGGTCTTTTTACCGTTGCTATCTAGAAGAGTGAAGGCTTTATCCGGACACATAATTGCCAGCGGTATTCCAGGTAACCCTGGGCCTGTGCCCACATCAATAATATCAACAGAGTCAGCTATATAGGGCAGCACTGCCAGACTATCTAGAAAATGCAGGTCGATCATCTGCAGTGGGTCACGGATTGCGGTTAAGTTATAAGCCTTGTTCCAGCGCTCCAGCAGATCCAGATAATGCAACAAACTATCTAACTGCTCCGGAGCAAAGTCAGTGCCTAGGCTATCCATACCAGCCTGCAGCTTTGTGCGCTTAGCATTGTTTGCCCCCCGACCATAGAGGCTGTGGTTGTCAGGCGGCATGTTTTTTCAAAGAAACCAGTAACAGCGAGATGGCTGCTGGGGTAACACCGGGAATGCGGGCAGCTCTGGCCAGTGTCTCTGGCATGGCGTCATCCAGTTTCTGTTTCACCTCATTGGATAGGCCACTGATGCTTTTGTAATCAAAATCCTTGGGGATCACTGTATTTTCGTGGCGCTGAAGTCGGTCAACTTCATCCTGCTGGCGATCTATATAACCACTGTATTTGGCATCTATCTCTACCTGTTCAGCAACCTTAGCACTCAAGTCTCTGCTCTTATCTGGAAATAGAGAATCAATGATCCCATGGTTGAGCTCTGGTCTTTTAAGCAGCTCAAACAGGCTGTATTCATGAGAAAGCTTTTTCTCGATATGATCGGCCAGTTGTTCCGCCGCTGCGGTGCCAGGCTGTACCCAGGTGTTTTTTAAACGCTGACGCTCCAACTCTATAGCTTCACGTTTGTCGCTAAACTGTTGCCAGCGGCTATCATCAACCAAGCCCAGCTCTCGGCCCTTTTCTGTTAGGCGCAAATCTGCATTGTCCTCACGCAACAACAGCCGGAATTCAGCACGGCTAGTGAACATACGGTAGGGCTCTGCGGTACCCATGCTGATCAAATCATCAACTAGTACACCTATATAGGCATTATCCCGTCGCGGGCACCAGCTGTCTTTATCCTGAACCTGCAATGCGGCATTGGTGCCGGCCAGCAAACCCTGGGCTCCAGCCTCTTCGTAGCCTGTTGTGCCGTTGATCTGTCCGGCAAAAAACAAACCCTGTATAGCCTTGGTTTCCAGACTGTATTTTAAGTCCTGAGGATTAAAATAATCATATTCAATAGCATAGCCCGGTCTGGTGATATGGGCATTTTCAAAACCATTGATTGACCGCACCAAATCAAGCTGAACATCGTAGGGCAGGCTGGTAGAAATACCATTGGGATAAAGCTCGTGGGTATCCAACCCCTCTGGCTCGACAAAGATTTGATGCTGGTCTTTATCGGCAAAACGCACCACCTTATCTTCAATTGAAGGGCAGTACCTGGGGCCCACACCATCGATCACACCCGTATACATGGGCGATCTATCCATGCCGCCACGGATAATATCGTGGGTGTTTCTATTGGTGTAGGTAATCCAGCAGCAGGTTTGCTGAGGATGATCTTGCACAGAGCCCAAATAAGACATTACCGGCTCTGGCTTGTCTCCCCACTGTTCTTGAAGATCAGTGAAATTGACGCTGCGCGCATCAATGCGTGGTGGTGTACCAGTTTTTAGTCGCTCTACACGAAAAGGGAGCTCTCGTAACCGATTAGCCAGGGTCTCAGCAGGAGGATCACCAGCTCGGCCCGCTGAATGATTTTGTAAACCAATATGAACTCTTCCTGCCAAAAAGGTGCCCGCGGTGACCACAACGGTCTGCGCCGTAAAGCTCAGGCCCATTTGGGTAACAACGCCAGTAACCCGATCACCCTCAATAATTAAATCGTCTACCGCCTGCTGAAAAATACTCAGATTGGGTTGGTTCTCCAAGATACCTCGGATAGCTGCTTTATAGCGAACCCGGTCAGCCTGCGCCCTAGTAGCTCTCACCGCGGGGCCTTTGCGGGAATTAAGCACCCTAAACTGAATACCGCCCAGGTCTGTTGCTGTGGCCATGGCACCACCCAGGGCATCAATCTCTTTAACTAGATGGCTTTTGCCGATGCCCCCGATAGCTGGGTTACAGGACATTTGACCCAGGGTTTCGATATTGTGGGTTAACAGCAATGTATTACAGCCCATGCGTGCAGCTGCCAAGCAGGCCTCAGTGCCTGCATGTCCGCCGCCAATAACTATTACGTCAAATCTGTCTGGGTACTGCATGGTCAAATGGGTCTTAAAACAAATGAGGTGGCCATTATACGGCTGTGGCTATAAAAAATAAGTAGTTTTATTCGCTTCGGGCATCTGTGGTTAATTTAGGTTTTTAAGCTTTTTAAATAAGTATATTTAGTATTTATTTATATAGTTTATGTTTTTGTTACTGTTATTAGTTAAGACCTTTTTTGTTGATAGAGTTAAATTAACCATTAAATTCATAGGGTTAGTGAAATTTTCTCTATGTATAAGTTGGCAGAGTGTTAGTTTTTTAATTTGTGAGTAATTCTGTTTTGACTGGGCATAGCTTCTACGCTAAAAAAATTGGCGGGTATAAGCCCGTAATTTTGTGTGTTAAATGAAACTTAATACCCTGATTTCCACAGGAAACTTTTTTTACTGGGGCTCTAGCTGCTTAAATTAATAGATCTGGGGATAAACTGTTAAGACGCTGTTATATTTTACTTGTAGCTTAGGTTTTTAAGTAAAGCGGGTAATTTAACCTCGAATAAGGCAATAAAGCGTTGATATAGCGAGCCAATTTCATTAGAATCCCCCGCCTTAGCAAAGTACCAGCATTTATTTTTTGGATTTATAGCCATGAAAAGAACATTTCAACCTAGCAACTTAAAGCGTAAGCGCACCCACGGCTTTAGATCACGTATGGCCACCAAGGGCGGTCGAGCAGTTCTTAATCGTCGTCGCGCCAAAGGCCGTAAGCGCTTAGCAGCCTAAGGTTTTTGGGCTCCGTGCCCAGTTCCAGCTTTAGCAAGAATCGACGTCTTCTCAAAGCCTCCGAATATCAGGAGGTTTTCGACCGCAATAATCTCAAAGTTGCCCATCCCAAATTACTGTTGTTAGCAAAGCCATGTGACCGTCAATATTCGCGTCTAGGCTTAGTGGTGGGTAAGAAAAACATTCCGACTGCCGTAGGGCGCAATCGTGTCAAGCGGCTGGTGAGAGAGAGCTTTCGGCAGACTGAATTTCCTACTACTCTGGATATTATCTTTTTGGCGCGCAAAGACGCCGATAAGCTGAGCCGCACAGAGTTGAACTTGTTGTTGAAGCAATCTTGGGGCAGACTGCTGCAGCGCTGCAAACGCTTGGATAATATCAATGGTTAAGATCGCTGTAGGTCTGATTAAGTTATATCGTGTTGCTATAAGTCCATGGTTGGGAAGTAACTGCCGGTTTCACCCTAGTTGCTCTGCCTACGCAGAAGAGGCTTTTAACACCTATGGTTTTTTTAAAGGGGGTTATATGACGGCGCGAAGACTTATAAAATGCCACCCTTTTCACCCAGGTGGCTACGATCCTGTAGTTAATGAAAGCGAAAACAAACCACAAAACAATACTAACCACTCAGAGTAAAAAACAGTATGGATTGGCAGAAAACACTTAACTTAGTCGCTATAGGTCTTGTGGCCTGGTTGTTATTGATTGAATGGGAACAGTACGACAGTGAAAAGAAGCAAGAGATAGCCTCGGTTCAGAGTTATTTGCCTGCACCTGAAGCTGGTGATTTGCCTGTGCCCCAGGCAGATGATCTGGGATCTGAGTTGCCGATGGTTATGCAAGAGCCCATGGTTGAGTTATCACCTCAAGGTGGCGACCGTCTAGTGGTGGTGAATACAGATGTGTTGCAGGTAACCATTGATACTCTGGGTGGCGATATAGTTGAGGTCCAGCTTCTACAGCATTTTACTGCCATGCCCGATGATAACGGAGCACCATTTACTCTTCTCAACCGATCTGCTGACAGTCTGTATGTGGCTCAGAGCGGTCTGATAGGAGAAAACGGCACGGATACGGCTGAGGGTCGTCCAGAGTTTGCTACTGCCAGCAGTAGTTACAATATTGGTATGTCCGATAGTATCAATGTTGACCTTACCCTGAATCAAAACGGCGTAAAAATTGTTAAACGCTTTGAATTTTCTGCTGGTGATTACAGTATTGGGGTTAAGTACCTAATCAATAATCTGACAGCTGAGCCCTGGCAAGCTAACTTCTACGGACAGATTAGAAGAGATTCTAAACCGCCGCTTGTTACTTCAAGTGGCGGTGTTATGCCCTTTCTTGGCGCTGCGATAAGAGAAGAGGATAAAAATTACGCAAAGTACGATTTTGGCGATATGGAGGACGAGTCAGTAAGGGCTACGATACAAGGCGGTTGGGTAGCTATGGTGCAACATTACTTTGTAAGTGCTTGGGTGCCTCCTACAGAGGACAAAAATGTTTTTAGTCTGCGCAAGAGATCAGGTAAGGATCTGTACCTGATGGACTATACCGGGCAGCGTATTTCTGTTGCGCCAGGTGGGTCTGGTGAATATAGGGCGCAATTTTATGTGGGTCCAAAAGATCAGGAGCGTCTGGCCAGATTGGCAGATTATCTTGATTTGACCATTGATTACGGCTTCCTGTGGATGGTGGCAAAGCCGCTGTTCGCCGGCCTAAAGATGATTCAGTCTTTTGTCGGTAACTGGGGGTGGTCAATTATTTTGCTAACCCTGGTCATTAAAATTGCTCTGTATCCACTGTCTGCTGCCAGCCTCAAATCAATGGCAAAAATGCGTAATCTGCAGCCTGAGATGGCTCGTCTGAAAGAATTGTATGGCGATGACCGGCAGAAAATGTCCCAAGAATTGATGGGGCTATATAAAAAGGAGAAGGTTAATCCTGCTGGCGGCTGTTTCCCTATGCTTTTGCAGATGCCGGTATTCCTTGCCTTGTACTGGGTGTTGCTTGAGTCTGTTGAGATACGTCATTCTCCCTGGATATTTTGGATTCAGGATCTTTCAGCCAAGGATCCACTGTTTGTATTGCCTATTTTAATGGGCGCTAGCATGATGTTGATGCAGAAATTACAGCCAATGCCTACAGATCCTATGCAAGCCAAGGTTATGCAGTTTTTACCAATTGTGTTCACCTTTTTCTTTATGATTTTCCCTGCTGGTCTGGTGCTCTATTGGACAGTCAATAACCTGCTGTCTATGGCACAGCAATGGTTTGTAAACCGGCAGTTACAGACCGTTAAAAAGACTTGATCCTCTGTGTTAAAGGGCTCCTGATGGAGCCTTTTTTCTCAGGCATAATAAAATTATGACTCTTGACCCCAACCAACTGATTAATCGGCGAGATAGCATAGTGGCTATAGCTACTGCGCCTGGCCGCGGTGGTATAGGGATAGTCAGGCTATCTGGGGCCGATCTCGATCCCTTTGTGCAAGGGATTCTGGGCAAAGCACTAAGTCCAAGGCTTGCCACCTATGGGCGCTTTACAGACAGTTGTGGCGATGTGATTGATGAGGGTGTTGCGGTTTATTTTCCAGGGCCCAATAGTTTTACTGGAGAGGCTGTATTGGAGTTGCAGGGCCATGGTGGCCAGGTGGTTTTAGATCGATTGGTGCAGCGCTGTATCGAGCTCGGCGCGAGGCCAGCCCGCCCCGGTGAGTTTAGTGAGCGGGCCTTTCTCAACGATAAAATGGATCTGGCTCAGGCTGAAGCAATTGCAGATTTGATTGATGCCTCATCTTACCAAGCGGCGCGTTCCGCGGTTAAGTCTCTGCAGGGGGAATTTTCAGCTCTGGTGACAGAGTTGGTCGAAACCATGATTCAGCTGAGAATCTATGTTGAGGCGGCAATTGATTTTCCTGAAGAAGAGATAGACTTTTTGGCTGACGATAATCTGCGCGCCAATCTGCACAGTTTAGAGGCAGAGCTTCGACATATATTATCTCGAGCACAGCAGGGCTCTCTGTTGCGGGAGGGTATGACGGTAGTTTTAGCCGGTAAGCCCAACGCCGGCAAGTCAAGCTTGCTCAATGCGCTGGCAGGCAGTGAGACAGCTATAGTAACCGCCGTCGCCGGAACTACCAGAGACGTTTTGCGTGAAAGAATAAGCTTGGGGGGCCTGCCCCTAAATGTTGTAGATACAGCAGGGCTGCGTGATACCTCAGATGAAATTGAGCGGGAGGGGGTGCGGCGAGCCTGGTCTGAGATCGAAAACGCCGATCTAATACTTTTCGTGGCAGATATCACTGAAACTGAGAATCCAGATTTGACTGCTATTTGGCCGGAATATTTTGCTCACTACCCGGATGCCCGCCAACCAGTAATTCTAGTGCTAAATAAAATTGATCGCTGTGATCAGCAACCTGGCGCTGTTGACGGCCGCGAGGGCACCTTTGCGCTGTCTGCCAAACAAAAACAGGGAATTAGTCAGTTAACTGCGCATTTACAACAGGTTGTGGGTTATCAGGATCAGGCTGAGGGTGTTTTTTCTGCCCGCCGCCGCCATCTGGATGCTATTACTAAAGCGTTGCATCTGGTGACTACAGGTATTCAGCAACTCGAGACCACGGGCGCTGGAGAATTGCTTGCTGAAGACCTTCGCCAGGCCCAAAACCACCTCTGTGAAATTACCGGTCAGTTCACCTCTGACGACCTATTAGGCCGCATTTTTTCTTCATTCTGTATTGGAAAGTGACTATTTAGTTTGTGCTGGTCACGTTCGATCTGCAGTTTTTTGCGGACGCTATTGTTAAAAGTATAAATCGTTGGTTAAACACTGGTTTTATACTGTATATCCACAAGTTATCCACAAAAAATGGTTGTTTTTTGATCAGTTTTTTTGCTGTTGTTGTTGATAAAAAAAAGTTTGTGTTTATTTAAGTTGTTGAAATGTATGTTTTTTTTGTTTTTGTTCTAAATTTACTGTTTTTTTGTGGTGTGGATAATCCCCAACACAGGGTATAGAATCATTGCAAACAGTAAAAATATAAAAATAACAAACAATTTGTGGTTTTCCAGCTAAATAAACTGGTGAGTTGCCCGCAGTGAGAGCACAGGGTAATTTTGTTTCTGGGAGGCTTCATAAGGTAATTTTAAGGTTGTGTCTAATGGGGTTTGATGTGCCAGAATCGGTTTGGTCTCGGTGTCAGAGTCAGCTGAGAGAAGAGATGCCTGAACAGCAATATAATACCTGGATAAGGCCCTTGACCGTTGAGTCTCCAGCTGGCTTGGCAAATGGCAATGCTGGGTTGAGATTAATAGCCCCCAACCGCTTTATTGAAGACTGGGTTAAAAGTAAATTCTTTTCCCGCATAGAGGAGCTGTGTAATCAGCTGGGTGGCAGTTCGATTTCACTTGGTGTAACCGCAAAGCCAGCCAGCCAGGCGCAGTTCCAAAACAATCCGCAGAAGTTTGATCAGTTTCCTGGCAACGGGTTACCCGAGGCCAATTTTCCGCAAGCGGAGGTCAGTGGCGACGGGGGTCTGTCTAACCCTGTGGCGAGCAAATCACCAACTAGTGTCGATGCGCCTGCGGTTGTTAAGTCGGCGGCGGAGAGCAGTCTCAAGACAAACCTGAACAGTAGCTTTACCTTTGATAGTTTTGTTGAGGGTAAGTCTAATCAGCTGGCTTTTGCTGCGGCTCAGCAGGTCGCTGAAAACCCCGGCGGCTCCTACAACCCACTATTTATTTACGGTGGTGTTGGCCTGGGTAAAACCCACCTAATGCATGCTGTAGGCAATGCGCTCAAAGCTAAAAAACCTGATGCCAAAATTGTTTATCTGCACTCTGAGCGGTTTGTGGCAGATATGGTAAAGGCATTGCAGTTGAAGGCAATCGATGAGTTCAAGCGGTTTTACCGTTCAGTGGATGCGCTGCTGATTGATGATATTCAGTTTTTTGCCGGTAAAGAGCGCTCACAGGAAGAGTTTTTCCACACCTATAACGCTCTCCTTGAGGGTGGCCAGCAAATGATCTTAACCTGTGACCGATATCCCAAAGAAATCGACGGCGTTGAGGAGCGGCTTAAGTCTCGGTTTGGTTGGGGCCTTACGGTGGCAGTCGAGCCGCCAGAACTTGAGACTCGCGCAGCTATTCTGATTAATAAAGCTGAGCAGGTGGGTATGTCCCTGTCCAAAGACGCGGCATTCTTTATCGCTCAGCGTATTCGCTCTAATGTTCGTGAGCTGGAGGGGGCACTTAAAAGAGTGATGGCCCACGCACAGTTTACCGGCAGAGCCATTGATATAGATTTAATTCGTGAATCCCTGAAAGATCTGTTGGCACTGCAGGATAAGCTGGTTACCATAGACAATATCCAGCGGGTGGTGGCGGACTACTATAAGCTCAAAATGTCGGATCTGCTGTCCAAGCGCCGTAGTCGCTCGGTGGCACGTCCCCGTCAGGTGGCGATGTCCATTGCCAAGGAGCTTACCAATCATAGTTTGCCAGAAATCGGTGAGTCCTTTGGTGGCCGAGACCATACTACCGTCTTGCATGCCTGCCGCAAGGTGAAAGAGCTGGAGACTATTGATAGAGAAGTGCAAAGAGACCTTAAGAATCTCTACCGAACTCTATCGACCTGATTGGCGCTATTTTATTAAATTACCATTTTAGACAGTTGGAGCAGACAGTTACCATGAAATTCAGCCTTTCCCGCGAATCATTATTAAATCCACTGCAGCTGGTTGTAGGTGTTGTAGAGCGTCGCCAAACCCTGCCTATCCTGTCTAATGTGCTGCTGAGCCTGCAGGGTAATCGCCTGTCTCTGACTGGCACCGACCTTGAGGTTGAGATTGTAGGTTCCACCGAGGTCGGTTCTGCTGAAGAGGGTGGTGAGGTAACTGTTTCAGCGCGAAAATTCCTGGATATCTGTCGCTCCCTTCCTGAGGGTGCGACCGTAGATTTCTCGAGTAGCGACGGCAAAGCCCAATTAAGAAGCGGCCGTAGTAAATTTACTCTGGCAACACTGCCAGCCAATGAGTTTCCTTCTGTGGATGAGGGTGAGAAGAGCATCGAGTTTGGTGTTCAGGCCGCCACGCTTAAGGGGCTGATTGAAGCCACGTCCTTTGCCATGGCACAACAGGACGTCAGATACTATTTAAATGGCATGCTGTGGGAGGTGTCTTCCAATAAGTTGCGCGCGGTGGCTACCGATGGCCATAGAATGGCACTCTGTGATGGCGAGGTTGAGGTCGAGGTTGAGGGCACTATGACAGCTATTTTACCTCGCAAAGGTATTATGGAGCTGTCGCGACTACTGGGTGACGAAGAGGTACAACTGTCTATGGGTGCCAACCATATTCGCATTACAGGAACTGATTACTGTTTCACCTCCAAGCTGGTTGATGGGGCCTACCCCGATTATGACCGCGTGCTGCCTAAGGGTGGTGATAAGCAGGTTGTGGGGGATCGCGCTGAGCTTAAGCAGGCCTTTGGCCGCACGGCAATTCTATCCAATGAGAAATATAGAGGTGTGCGCATACTGCTGTCTAACGGGGCCATTAAAATGGTAGCCAATAACCCCGAGCAAGAGGAAGCAGAGGAAGAGGTTACAGTTAACTATGCCGGTGATGACCTGGAGATCGGTTTTAATGTTAGCTATCTACTGGATGTCCTCAATGTGCTCAAGGGCTCAGAAATAAGGTTTACCCTGTCTGATTCTAATAGCAGCGCACTGGTTGAAGACGCCGCCAATGGATCTGCTGTCTATGTCGTTATGCCAATGAGGCTGTAATCTTGGATAACCCATACTTTTTGTTAAAGTAACAAGCCATCCATGCACCTCTCTCGCTTGGATGTTCTACAAGTAAGAAATCTTGCTAGCGTCCAAATAGACTGCCATCCCAGAGCCAATGTGATCTACGGCTCTAATGGCAGCGGCAAAACCAGTCTGCTCGAAGCAATTTATATTCTCGGCCGTGGCCGCTCATTTAAGCATAGAGATTTGCGTGTTGTGGTTAACAACCAGGCTGAAGAGCTGGTCGTGTCTGCTCGTGTAGAGCGCCAAAAGTCCAAAACCAGCCACCAACTAGGCATAAGGCGCACGGCTCAGGGTAAGTTTGAGGCTCGTATTGATGGTAAGTCTCTTCAGTCAGCGGTGCAGCTGGTAGAAGAGCTGCCGCTACAGCTGATTGATGCCCATAGTTTTACTCTGTTGGAGGGTGGGCCGCTGCAGAGAAGGCAGTTTTTGGATTGGGGTGTGTTCCACGTGGAACATGGCTATACAAACCTCTGGCGGCGCTTTCAAAAAGCGTTAAAACAGCGCAATCAATTGCTGCGACATGGTAGAATAGACGAAGATTTATTGGCCGCCTGGACGGCTGAGCTGCTTCCTTTGACTGAGCAGGTTACCCATTACCGTCGGCAGTATCTGCTGGAGCTCTCAGATATTGTTAGGCAGGTGTCTTTGTCCTTTGATGGGTTGGGTGCAGTAGAGCTCGAGTACTATCAAGGTTGGGCGGAAGGCCAGGGGTTGGCGCAGGTTTTTGAAGCTGACCGCAAAAGAGATGTGGCGCTGGGCAGTACTAATCACGGCGCCCATAAAGCCGATATTCGCATCAAGGTTGATGGCTTGGTTGCTGCAGAGGTTTTATCGAGAGGCCAGACTAAGCTTTTGGTTTACGCCTTAAAGTTGGCGCAAGCCACTCATTATCGCAATAGGGTAGGACAGTCCTGCCTTTTTTTGCTTGATGATTTGCCGGCTGAATTGGATTACGAGCATAGAGCTCAGGTGGTTGCCTGCCTTAATGGCCTAGATTGCCAGTATTTTATGACTGGAGTAGATAAGCAAGATTTTCAATTGTTGGTGGATGGGATGGCACATCAGATGTTCCACATGGAACATGGTGTTGCTTCAGTGGGTTGAATAACGGGAAAATTATAAGCTATGAGTGAAGAAGAGAACTATGACTCCTCGAGCATCAAGGTACTTAAAGGGCTAGATGCGGTTCGCAAGCGCCCTGGCATGTATATTGGCGACACAGATGATGGCACCGGTCTTCACCATATGGTGTTTGAGGTGGTCGATAACTCAATAGATGAGGCTCTGGCCGGACACTGCTCTGAGATACGTATTATTATTCACCCCAATGAGGCAATTACTGTCTCTGACAATGGCCGTGGTATTCCCACAGAAATGCATGATGAAGGCGTTTCTGCGGCAGAAGTTATTATGACTGTGCTCCATGCCGGCGGTAAGTTTGATGATAACAGCTATAAGGTATCCGGAGGCCTGCATGGAGTGGGCGTATCTGTTGTAAATGCATTGTCCAAAAAAATGCGCCTGACTATCCGTCGCAACGGCAAGGTTCATGAGCAAACCTATTCTCACGGCGTGCCTGATGGCCCTCTAGCTGTTATTGGTGATACTGAGGAGACCGGGACCGAGGTTTATTTTGAGCCCTCTGAGGAAACCTTTACCAATATTCAGTTCCATTTTGACCAGCTGGCCAAGCGTCTCCGCGAGCTATCGTTCCTTAATTCCGGCGTATGCATTGTTTTGCAGGATGATCGCTCAGGTAAAGAGGAAACCTATGCTTACGAAGGTGGCTTAAGCGCCTTTGTCGAATATCTGAACACCAATAAAAGTACTGTTAACAAGATTATGCATTTCAGCACTGACCGGGAAGATGGCACCAGTGTCGAGGTAGCTCTGCAGTGGAATGATGGCTTTCAGGAAAATATTCTCTGTTATACCAATAATATCCCCCAGCGAGATGGCGGTACCCATTTGGCGGGTTTTCGCTCTGCTTTAACCCGTGGGCTTAACTCCTATATTGAGAAAGAGGGTATTAATGGTAAGTCCAAGGTGGCTACCACAGGTGATGACGCCCGTGAGGGTCTCACTGGTATTGTTTCGGTTAAGGTACCAGATCCCAAATTTTCCTCGCAGACCAAGGATAAGCTGGTGAGCTCTGAGGTAAAAACTGCGGTAGAACAGGAGATGGGTGAGAAATTCACTGACTATTTAATGGAGTTTCCTCAGGAAGCCCGGGCTGTGGTCAATAAAATGATTGATGCCGCTCGCGCCCGTGAGGCAGCCCGTAAGGCTCGCGAGATGACTCGCCGCAAAGGTGCGCTGGATATTGCTGGCCTGCCTGGGAAGCTGGCAGATTGCCAGGAAAAAGATCCGGCACTCTCAGAACTTTACCTGGTGGAGGGTGACTCTGCTGGTGGCTCTGCAAAACAGGGCCGTGCGCGCAAAACCCAGGCGATTCTGCCTCTGAAAGGTAAGATCCTCAATGTCGAGAAGGCGCGTTTTGATAAAATGCTTTCCAGTGCTGAGGTGGGGACCTTGATTACTGCGCTGGGCTGTGGAATAGGCGCAGAAGAATTTAGCCTTGAGAAGCTGCGTTATCACACCATAGTCATCATGACGGATGCGGATGTGGATGGTTCGCATATCCGTACACTGCTGTTAACCTTCTTCTTTAGACAGATGCGTGAGCTGGTGGAGAATGGCCATATCTTTATTGCCCAGCCGCCGCTGTACAAGGTTACCAAAGGAAAGAGCGAGCAGTATGTCAAAGACGATGCTGCGCTGTTGGTTTATCTGACTCAGAAGGCCCTCGAGGGCGCGAGTCTGCATGTTAACCCTAAGGCTCCGGCTATCCAGGGCACAGCGCTGGAGTCTCTGGTTACGCAATTTAGGCATGTAGGTGATCTAATTAACCGCATGTCGCTGGTTTACCCGATTGAATTGCTCGAAGCGCTGGTTTATATCAGCAGCCTCGACGAGAAACTTCTGCAAAAAAGCGGCGATCTTGAGGGCTGGTGTGGCGAACTCCAGGAAAAGCTCGAGGAAGTTGCTAGCGGCACTCACCGTTATAAGGTCTCGGTTAAAGAGGATAAAGAGCGCAATCTGTTTATTCCTAATATTGAAATTACTGCCCATGGTGTGCCCCATTACCACAGTTTTGGACGAGATTTCTTTGCCTCCAACGAGTATGCCTCAATGGTGGAGCTTGGCCATACGCTGCAGGGTCTTATCGAAGAGGGCGCCTATGTGAAGCGCGGAGAGCGAGAGCAGCCTGTTACTAGCTTTAAAGAGGCACTTGACTGGTTGATGGCTGAATCCCGTCGCGGCATCAATACTCAGCGATACAAAGGTCTGGGAGAAATGAATCCGGAGCAGCTGTGGGAAACCACCATGGACCCCGAAAGCCGTCGTATGTTGGTAGTGACGATTGAAGATGCAATTGCTGCTGACCAGATGTTTACTACCCTGATGGGCGATCATGTTGAGCCCAGACGCGACTTTATTGAAACCAATGCGTTATCAGTGGTTAATCTGGACGTTTAAAATTAATAAAACCTATTAGCTTTTATTGGTTAATAGGTTTCCAGACATCCCTATCTGTGGCTCGCCGTCCGCTGTTTTGACGGCGATCTTCCTTTAGAGGCTCAAATCTAACCTCCTCCCTGCGGTCTGGAATTACCCTGCGATTTTTGTGCCGTTTTTCTATTGGGCTGGGGCGTTTGGTGCTCTTGCGCTTATCCATCGACTTATGCATCCCTGATCTGGCTGCACTGCTTGCAGCAATAAGCTGGATTGTAGCCCCATTTATTGGGGGTTTTTGTGCTGCGGTTGGCAGTTATAGTGCGCTGTTAATCCAGTCTCGGGCCTGAGCTGTCAGTTCTCTGGGATCTTTGTTGCTGGTATCTATGATTGGCCCAATTTGCATATGAATAGTGCCGGGTTTTTTAATCCAGCTATCTCGCGCCCAGTGATGTCCTGCATTGTGAGCCACAGGGACTATGGGGACCCCGGCTTTTTTGGCCAGCGCTGCGCCACTGGTTTTAAATTCGCCAAGCTGCTGGGTCCCGACCCTGGTTCCCTCTGGATAAATGACGACCTTATTACCCGCTGCTAGCCTCTTAGCTCCCTGCTTTAATACAAACCTAATGGCTTTGGCTGGTTTCGAACGCTTGATAGCAATGGGTTGCATTAGGGCCAGTGCCCAGCCAAACAGGGGCACCCACATAAGGCCATGCTTTAAAATAACGCTTGCCGGTTGAAAGTACCACTGCAGATAAAAGGTTTCCCAGGTACTCTGATGGTTACTCAACACTAGACAGGGGCCAGCGGGGACATTGTGCTCGCCACTGACGGCAATACGGATATTGCAACACAGCCGCAACCACAGCATGGACAGCTGATTGCCTGTGGTGGCAATACGCTGGAGTCTGGCAAAGGGCAGGAAAAACAGCATGCAGGCAACAGCACTTATTACAGCCACCAGGCTGATAAAACCGACATAGAAGATTACCGATCTCAGTGCCCACCAGCAGAGTCTTACCCATTCCATGTTTAGATTACCTTTGCCGCTATTGATTACTTTGCTGGCGCCAATTGAGAAATATCTGCAACATTGATAAACAGTTGCCTCAGGCTGTGCAGCAGAGCCAGGCGGTTGTTGCGTACCTGAGCATCCTCTGCCATCACCATCACCTCATCGAAAAACCTGTCTACAGGCTCGCGAAGCTTAGCCAGCTGAGTAAGGACACCACTGTAATCCCGCCGCCCAAATAATGGCGCCACAGTACTGGCTAGACGCTCGATTTCAGTAGCCAGGTGCTGCTCGGCATCTTCTTGAAGCAAGTTAGTATCGATGGCAGCAGGGATGCTGTCCCCTAGTTGCTTAGCGAGAATATTGGACACTCGCTTGTTGGCTGCTGCCAGTGCAACGGCTTCAGGCAATTGTGAAAAATGCTGTACTGCCTGTACTCTGGCATTGATATCCAGAGGGTTGGACAGGCCCAAGGCGGAGACTGCAGCAAACACCGCTGAGCCAATTCCTTCTTCTCTATACCAAGACCTAAAGCGCTCCAGAATGTAAGTGAGTACTTGTTCACATAGCTCATCCCCAGACAGCTTGGCACCGCTAAGATCAGCGAACTGAGATGCAGCACTGCTAATAGCCTGGGTCAAGTCGAGATCAATATCGCGCTCAATAATAATCCGCAATACACCCAGACTCGCGCGGCGCAGAGCAAAGGGATCTCTGGATCCAGAGGGCTGTTGGCCAATACTAAATATGCCTACCAGGCTATCTAGACGATCCGCCAGTGCCAGGGTAGCGCCTGTGGCAGTACTGGGCACCAGATCACCAGCAAAGCGTGGCAGGTATTGCTCAAACAGAGCCTCAGCCACCTCCGCAGGTTCGCCGTCATTAATAGCGTAGTCACGGCCCATGGTGCCCTGTAGGTCGTCGAACTCACCGACCATATCGGTTACCAGATCAGATTTGCTCAGTTGTGCGGCCCGGCGCGCAATCGCCGTTTCAGCGCCTGTGTAGCTGCACAGGCTCTCCGCCAGAGCGGCGACACGTTCAGTCTTGTTATACACAGAGCCCAGTGCCACCTGAAACACTACCTGCTTGAGTGATTCACGACGGCTCTCCAGGGTACTCTGTTTGTCATTAGCATAGAAAAATGCAGCGTCGGCCAGCCGTGGGCGAATAACACGCTCGTTGCCGTTGATCACCTGGCTGGGATCCCGACTTTCAATGTTGGCCACGGTAATAAATGCTGACATCAGTTTGCCCTGGGCATCTACTATATGAAAATACTTCTGGTGTTCCTTCATCGACGAGATCAGAGCCTGCGCAGGGACTTGCAGAAAATGCTCATCGAATCGGCCCATCAGAGGCACCGGCCATTCATTGAGTGCGCTAACTTCGTCCAGCAGATCTTCATCAATTACAGCTGTGCCCTGTAACTCGGTCGCCAGGCGCTCAACGCCACTGCGAATAATCTCACGGCGCTTGGCAAAGTCTGCGATCACATAGGCATCATGCAGCTGTTGCACGTAGGATTCTGGGGATTCAATAACAATATCGCCAGCGCTATGAAATCTATGTCCACGACTAATATTGTTGGATACCACCCCTAGAATTGTCTCTTCACAGACCTTGCCATCAAACAGCAGCACCGCCCACTGAACCGGACGTACAAACTCCTCTTTGCTATTGCCCCAACGCATGCGCTTGGGAATCGGCAGCGCCCCGAGAGATCCATTGATCACGTCGGCCAACAGGGTTCTGGTCTGGGCGCCAGTCTCTATGCGTCTTACACAGAGTTTGTCTTGCTGACCGTCATTTTCTATATGCTGACCTAAATCGCCAAGGGCAAGGCCATTTTTCTTGGCGAAGGCCTCGGCGGCCCGGGTTGGCAGGCCATCGCCATCAAAGGCAACAGCCACAGGTGGTCCCCAGGCCACCAGCTCAGAATTGGGCGCCTGAGTTTCCAGGCTTTTAATGACCAGTGCCAGGCGACGTGGAGCCGCGTAGGCCATGACCTCAGAAAAGCTTAAATTTTCAGCTTTTAACCGATCTACAACACCCTGGGTAAAAGCCTCTGATAGTGACAGCAGAGCCTTGGGGGGCAATTCTTCAGTGCCCAGCTCAATCAGAAAATCTGCGTTCATTTTGACTCTCCCGCAGCAGCTTGCTTAGCCACTACTTCAGCGGCAATTGCTTTGTCTGCCAGAGGGAAGCCGGCGGCCATGCGCGAGTCAAAGTAACCCTGAGCTACGCCTCGAGCCAGTGTGCGCACCCGCAATATATAACGCTGCCGCTCTGTAACCGAAATCGCCTTGCGCGCGTCCAGTAAATTAAAGGTGTGAGACGCCTTCATTACCATCTCATAGGCTGGCAGCGGTAATTTCGCCTCCGTGAGCCTCTGGGCATCTTTTTCGTACTGGTCAAAAGCGCTAAACAAAAAGTCCACATCAGCATGTTCAAAGTTAAAGCTGGACATCTCCCGTTCGTTTTGCAGAAACACATCGCCGTAGCTAACATCGCCCTGTGGGCCATGAGCCCAGACAAGATCATAGATGCTATCGACACCCTGCAAGTACATAGCAATGCGCTCCAGTCCATAGGTAATCTCGCCGGTGACTGGATAGCATTCAAGACCGCCCACCTGTTGAAAATAGGTGAACTGCGACACTTCCATGCCGTTGAGCCAGATCTCCCAACCGAGGCCCCAGGCACCCAGAGTGGGCGACTCCCAATTATCTTCTACAAAGCGCACATCATGGACTAGCGTATCAATACCAAGACTTTGCAATGAACCCAGATAGAGTTCCTGAAAGTCGGCGGGAGAGGGCTTCATAACCACCTGAAACTGATAGTAATGCTGCAGGCGATTGGGGTTTTCACCATAGCGACCATCTGTAGGACGACGGCTCGGCTGTACATAGGCAGCATTCCAGACCTCGGGCCCAATGGCGCGCAGAAAAGTTGCCGGGTGAAATGTTCCAGCCCCCACTTCCATATCCAGTGGCTGCATTACTACGCAGCCTTGATCTGCCCAGTACTGTTGAAGTCTTGCTATAAGTTCCTGAAAAGTATCAGGGGGAGCACAGAGGTTGCTCACGAATATCACCTACAAATATTGTTGCCCATCAGAGAACCCGCAATTATAAGCCCGCAAAACGATAAAGATAGGGCAATCCACTGCTAATAGACCTATTTAATGGCGTGAACATCGCCAGTTATGGATATAATGCCGCCACAGTAACTGTTGATTATTTACCAGAGGAGTAACAGATGGACCATGTGAAACGTGGTGACAGGGTCAGGAAAGCGGTATTTCCTGTAGCCGGTATGGGAACAAGATTTTTGCCCGCCACCAAGGCAAGCCCAAAGGAAATGATGCCCGTAGTCGACAAACCACTGATCCAATATGCAGTTGAGGAAGCGGTAGAAGCTGGTATTACAGAGTTAATCTTTGTTACCGGCCGCACCAAGCGCAGTATCGCTGATCATTTTGATAAGGCCTATGAGTTAGAGCACCAGCTGGAGCAGCGCGGCAAAAAAGAATTATTGGCAATTGCCCAGAACGTTGTGCCCAAAGGAGTCAGCTGTACCTATATCCGCCAGACTGAGGCGCTGGGCCTGGGTCATGCGGTGTCCACTGCTGCCCACCTGGTTGGCGATGAGCCCTTTGCGGTTATTCTGGCGGATGACTTAATCCACCATGATAAAGGTGCTGTAAAACAGATGGTGGAAATCTATGATTTTTACAAAAGCTCGGTGATCGCAGTACAGAAAGTGCCGGGCCCGGAAATCTCATCCTATGGTGTGGTCAGCGGCAGTAAACAAACTGACCGGGTGTTTCTGTTGGATAAAATAGTCGAGAAGCCAGCCTTTGAAGACGCGCCCTCTGATATGGGTGTTACCGGCCGCTATATCTTTACCCCCCAGCTATTTGCTCATCTGGCCGCTCTAAAGCCCGGCGCGGGCGGCGAATTCCAACTGACCGACGCCATTCAGACACTGCTGACCGAGGAACAGGTACTGGCCTACGAGTACGAGGGTGTTCGTTATGACTGCGGTAGTAAAATGGGTCTGTTGAAAGCCAATATTGAACTGGGCCTTGAGCATCAGGAAATTGGCGACGAGCTTCGTCAGTATCTGCAAGATGAGTTGCCCGGTAAACTGTGAAAAACACCGTCCTGCTGTATGTATTAAAAATAATAGCCTGGCTGCCACTTGTGGTGGCCAGATATTTGGGTGCTGTGCTTGGCAATTTCCTGCGTCTGACTAATTCGCGACCCTACAGGGTCAGCCAGATTAATCTGGCTCTCTGCTTTCCACAGCTCTCCGAATCAGAAATTGACGCTCTTGCCAAACAGCGTATGTCTCAGCTGGGACAGGCTTTTTTTGAGACACCTAAATTATGGCGGCAATCGTCGCAATGGTTGCTCGGCAAAATAGTCGACATAGAGGGATCTGAGCATCTGCAAGCAGCGCTGGATAACCCAAGGGGCACTATTTTACTGGTTCCCCATCAGGGAAATTGGGAGGTGATAGGTCTGTGGGTATCGACCCTCACCACTATGACTTCGATGTACGAGCCTCCAAAAATGGTTCAACTAGAAGATTGGATCAAGACCTCCAGACAGAGAGCTGGCGCCACTCTGGTTCCAACCAATGTGCGCGGTGTTGCCGCACTTTTAAAAGCTCTGCGCAGAGGCGAGACCACCGCTATTCTGCCCGATCAGGTACCACCGGCCGCTAGCGGCGATTTCTCGCCCATTTTTGGTGTGCCAGCCCAGACTATGACATTGGTGCATAATCTGATTCAAAAGTCCGGCAGTCAGGTACTGTTGTGCACTGCTCTCCGGGCCGATGGAGGCTGGCAGCTGCACTTTATGCCCGCTGAGGAAGCAATTAATAGCGCCGACCAACAAACCAGTCTCGATGCTCTTAACCGGGGTGTAGAATCTATTGTCGCCCTGGCCCCCAGTCAGTATCAGTGGGAATACAAGCGTTTTAAGGCGCGTCCGGAAGGCTATCCCCCCATTTACCCCAAGGGCAGTTAATGGCTTTGCGCGCAACCCAATTTGCTGATTTCCATCCAGGTCCGGAACCCGCCTGGAGAGAGATGATCAGTACCTCTGACTATACTGTGCCCGCGCATTGGCGACCCTGGTTGTCGGACACCGGCTCTCTTACCCAGCGCCTAATTGATGTCTGCGATAACAGGCTGACAGTACAGGTACTAAGACAGAATCTGGCGCTGCCCAGGTTATCAGAACGCCGGGCACTAGGCTTACCCCAACGTCGCTTGGCATTAATCCGTGAGGTGTTGCTGCTGGGCGGTGGCTCTGCCTGGGTCTATGCTCGCAGCATCATTCCACTCAGTACTCTGACTGGACGTCTGCGCAGTCTCAGACAGCTGGACAACCGACCTCTTGGGGCGCTTTTGTTTAGCGATCCATCAATGTGTCGCGAACCCGTAGAAGTAGCCTGTTTTAGCTCCCCGGGCACGCAGTTACCAGTGGCGTTGACGGCTTATCAGGCACCCCTTTGGGGCCGTCGCTCCGTATTTCGCCTAGACAATAAACCTATGTTAGTCAGCGAGATATTCTTACCGGACTTTAAGCCTTACAATCAAAGTCCCAGTTTTAATTATTCGCCAACAACATGACAACAGAAACCCTACCCACAGCTAATCCATGGCTGCGCCTTATGCGCCTCGATCGACCCATAGGCACCTACCTTTTGCTGTGGCCAACCTACTGGGCACTCTGGTTTGCCTCTGCAGGCAGTCCATCGTTTAAGACATTGATAATTTTCACCCTGGGTGTGGTGGTTATGCGTGCAGCCGGCTGTGTGATCAATGACTATGCAGATCGCCATGTGGATGGTGCGGTAGAGCGCACCAAGCACCGCCCCCTAGTTACTGGCGAGATAGCGCCCCGTCAGGCATTACTATTGTTTTTTAGCTTGCTGTTAATGGCTCTGGTTTTGGTGCTAATGACCAATAGGATGACGGTTGCACTGTCTTTTGGTGGCCTGCTGTTGGCGGCCAGTTATCCCTTTTTAAAGCGAGTCACTAATTTACCGCAACTGGGTCTGGGTGCCGCCTGGGCCTGGGTGGTGCCCATGGCCTTTGCCGCCGAGCAACAACAGCTCCCTGCGGCGCTTTGGTTTATTTTTGCTGCCATTATTCTCTGGACCATTGCCTTTGACACTTATTATGCAATGGTTGATCGGGAGGATGATTTAAAGGTCGGCATTAAATCTACGGCAATACTATTCGGTCGCCATGACCTGTTGGTTATTGCCATGCTACAGCTGGCAACCCTCGGGCTATTATCAGTGGCTGGTGTAAGTTTTGGCCGGGGAGCGTTCTACTTTTTTGGTTTGGCCTTAGCCGCAGCCTACTTTGTTATTCAGCATCTAAATGCCAAAAGCCGCGAGCCAGAGGGTTGTTTTAAAGCCTTTCTAAATAATCATCGGGTGGGCATGGTTATCTTTATTGGTTTGGCTCTGGACTATTTTTAATCAAAATCCAGCATCAAAGCCTCAGTTTGGAATTAGGTCTTTTCCCAGACTAAAAGACGATTGTTAGCTGGCATTGAATGGTCATCCAGCAGCACTAATCCGGCGTCCACAGCCAGTCGATTTATATCATGAAAATCCCGGATACCCATATGGGCGGCCTGTTGCCGGAGCTGTAGATCAAACTGGATATTGCTCTGTGGCGTTATCTTGCCGGCATAGCCCATGGGCCCGTATAGGCAGAACAGCCCTCCGGTCAATAGGTGCGACCCCACCTGAGCCAGCATATTCACCACGCCCTCCCAGGGCATAATATGCGCAGTGTTGGCCGAATAAATAACATCGTAGGTGGTTTCTGGCCAGTGATCGGCCAGCATATCCAGGACAATGGGTGCGCGCAAATTATGGGAGGGCTGATCCTCTAGCCAGAGCCTGATGCCAGGATGGTTGTGGGATAAATCACTAGTTTGCCAAACCAGATGCGGAAGATGCTGAGCAAACCAGACCGCATGCTGCCCAGTGCCGCTGCCAATCTCCAGAACGCGGGTTTTATGGGCTATTAAAGGCCCTAGAACCTCAAAGATTGGCTCGCGGTTATTTTCGCAGGCTTGTGAAAAAGGCTTGTCCATAGGCCCTGACACCCTATTAATGCTCGCGGGTAAAGACCCACTTATCTCCATCGCTCAGGGCGTTGTTATAACTGTAGCCATCGACATCAAACTTCTTAATATCTTCAACATGGATAATTTTATTTTTAATAATAAAGGCGCTCATCAGGCCTCGCGCCTTTTTGGCAAAGAAGCTAATAATTTTGAATTTATCGGTTTTTTTGTCCATAAATACTGGGGTAACAATACGGCCCTCAATATCCTTGGCCTGTACCGATTTAAAATACTCATTGGACGCCAGATTCACCAGCACCGCATCAGAGGATTTAGCCAGCAGTTTATTGATTTCGTCGGTAATAATGCCGCCCCAAAACTGATACAGATCAGCCCCACGATCATTGGCAAACTTGGTGCCCATCTCCAACCGGTACGGTTGCATAAGGTCCAGGGGGCGCAGCAGACCATAGAGCCCTGAAAGTATACGCAGATTATCCTGAGCCCAATCCAGTTGCTTATCGCTCATGCTTTCTGCATCCAGACCCTGGTATACATCTCCTTTAAAGGCCAGAACAGCAGGCCGGGCATTATCCGTGGTAAATGGTGTTTGCCACTCTTGAAAGCGCTCATAATTCAGTGCGCCGAGCTTATCACTCAGCCCCATCAGTGCGCAGACATCTTTGGGAGAAAGAGCCTTTAGCCCGGTGAGCAGTTCTTGAGAGTGCTCAAGCAGTGCAGGCTGGCTATGGGCTGTAGAGCTAACAGTGCTGCTGTAATCGAGTTTTTTAGCGGGAGAAATAACAGTCAACATAATTTAAATTCGCCGTTTTATGGAAATCCAGAGCAATTAGTGCTGTCATTATAGCAATCTATGGATGTCAGATTGAACCAAGGAGCATACAAAATGCAGCGCTTATTAAATCCTGTGTACGCACTTTGCCTAATCGCGGTTTTATTGCTAGCTGGCTGTGAGGTCAACCCAGTGACCGGGAAAAATGAACTGTCATTGATCTCACCCAGACAGGAAATTGCCCTTGGCGAAAAAAACTATGCACCCTCGCGACAGTCTCAGGGCGGTGATTATTACCTAGATGCAGGCTTACAGGCTTACGTAAGCTCAGTAGGCGGCCGGCTTGCCGCCGAGAGTGACCGCCCAGATTTACCCTATGAGTTTGTGGTGCTAAATAACTCAGTACCCAACGCCTGGGCTCTTCCCGGAGGCAAAATTGCTATTAATCGCGGTCTGCTGGATTATCTGGATGATGAGGCTCAACTCGCGGCAGTGCTTGCCCATGAAATTGTGCATGCTGCAGCCCGTCACGGAGCCTCTCAGATAAGCCGCGGAACTCTGGCCAATATCGGCATGCTTGCCGTAGGTGTTGGTACTCAGGGCCGAGATAATTCACAGCTCTACGCAGCTGCATCTCAGCTGGGCGCCGCAGCCTGGATGGCGAAATATGGCCGCGATGACGAGTTAGAATCTGACTACTATGGTATGGATTATATGGCCAGAGCAGGCTATGAACCCCAGGCTGCGGTGGAGTTACAGCGCACCTTTGTCAAATTGAGCGAAGGCCGCCAGGCAGACTTTATCAGCGGATTATTTGCCAGCCATCCACCCTCAGTCCGGCGTGTGGAGGCCAATAGCGCCAGGGCTAAAATGCTGCCGCGAGGGGAGCGCCACAGAGAGCGCTATCAAGCAGCTATGGCCCAGCTACAAAAGGATGCCCCTGCATACAGAGCACAGCAAGCTGCGGCGGCAGCGGTGAATAAAAAGCAAGCCAAAAAAGCTCTTGTGGCCCTGGACAAAGCGGTGGCTATCCAACCACAGGAAAGCGCCTTTTGGGAGTTGCGTGGCCAGGCCTGGAAGCAGATGAATAATCTTGCCAATGCCGACAGAGCTTTCACTACAGCAATCAGCAAAAATCCCGAGTATTTCAGTCCCTACCTGGCTCGCGGGGTATTGCGGCATGAGCGAGGTCAGACAGGTCTGGCCCTGACCGATATTAAACGCAGCTATGCTCTGCTGCCCACTCCCACAGCCAGCTACTATCTGGGCGAAGAGGCTATGGCGGGAGAACAGTACAGTCTGGCCACCAACTATTTTAAACAGGCCTATCAGGCTGGTGGCGATATTGCCGCTCGCTCTCAACAGCGGCTTCAAGCAATCAAACTGGAGTTGCAGCCTGAAAGTTTTATTACAGCTCAACTGCTGTTATCAGACCGTCGTGAATTGCTGGTGCGCACCACCAATCATAGTCCTGCCACCATGGCTAGAGTTCAATTGCGTATCAGCGTCGCGGGCCAGGCCAGCTATCTAACATTGCCCCAGCCATTGGCCGCTGGCCAGAGCGTAAATTTGGGCACAGGTCTTGGGCCTATTGTGGATTCGACTGCTCAGTACCAGGTTGAGGTGACAGGCGCAGCAGTATCTCGCTGACCACCAGAGCTAATTTGCAGACAGTGCCAAAGGAGACTTTCGATACAGGTCCTGAGCAATTATTTGTCAATTAATCGAGTTATTCCGGACACTGAGCGTAATTAGTTGCCAGACATTGATCGACAATGCCCTGCACAGCACTAATTTCACGATCTTCCATCTGCATGGCCGCAACCGAGGTGATACTGATGGCGTCGGTTTTGCCGTTGTGTTCAGACAGTGAAGCCCAGACCATGGCCTTTTGCGGTTCAGCATCTTCACTTCCACCCTGAGCAGACTGTAGCATGTAGGCATACATAAACTGCGCGTTGGCATAGGCTTTTTTGGCAGATTTTAAAAACCACTCGCGGGCCTGATCGTAATCAGCATCCCGTTCATGGCCCTGGTGGTACATAAGACCCAGCATATACTGAGCCTCAGTAATATCCTGCTGAGCTGCTTGTTCAAATAGAATAAAGGCCTGACTGTAGTCCTGCTCTACTCCGGTCCCGTTGTAATAGAGCATACCCGCATTGTGCTGCGCTGCCGCCAGGCCTTGCTCACTGGCTTTGAGGTACCAGCTGATTGCCTGCTCATAATCTTGAGTTACACCCAGACCCTGCTCATAGAAATGCCCCACATTGTTTTGTGCCTCAGCACGACCTGCCTCAGCCAGGGGCATAAACGCCCGCATAACAGTTTCAAAATGACCGCGCTTAATGGCCATTACGCCAGCCTCGTAGGTATCGGCGAACGCCAGCCCGGGAGCTAAGACAGAAATTACAGAGCAGTGGAAAACAATGATTTTTAGAAGTTGCTTCACAGACAAATTCCTTTGTTATTATTTTATTAAGAGCGCTCTTGGCTTCGCGCTTGCTTTTGTACAGCAATGACCGCCTGGAACAGTGCTCCCTCAGTCACTGTACCCATCAGTCGTCCAGTATCCGGCTCTATAATCGGCAGGCTTTCGCCTACAAATTCGCCAGCAGTTGCCATGGCATGCCCTAGTGAATCATGAGTATAAAGGCTGAGAGGGGCGGTATCCATAAAATCGCCAATGGCTCCAGACCCGGCCTCAAGCACAGCATAAATGCTGAGCTTGCCAAGTAGGACCCCATCTTGATTGAGCACATAGGCTTCGGTATCTCCCCCTGTGCGCATGGCATCCAGCAACTCATCGCCACGGCTGGTAACAGCAGCGGGGATATAATTCTGGCTGGCATAGCCCTCTATCAGCACATGACCCAGGGCAAGCGCCTCACGACCCTGAGACAAGTCTATGCCGCGGTCGAGCAATTGACGATCAAAAAACGAGTGGCCAAACAGGCGGTTAGTCAGCAAACTGGAGACCACCACCGCCACCATCGCCGCTACGGCATATTCATAGGACTGGGTTAGTTCCAGCACAATCATGACTGCTGACAATGGTGCGCCAATCACCGCAGAACTCACTGCTGCCATTGCGGCCACGCTGATAATGCCAGCAATATTGGCAAATCCCAACAGGGTTAACAGCTGCCCCGCCAGAGCCCCAGTTGCCACTCCAATAAACAGGGCGGGAGAGAAAGTTCCCCCAGGCAACCCACAGCCGAGACAGACGGCAGTCATCATAATTTTAGCGATCAGCACTGTGACCAGCAGCCAGAGGGCGAAGTCGCCGGCAATCATCTGATTGATACTAGAGATACCCAATCCCAAAATCTGCGGTATCCATACTCCCACCAGGCCGCACAGGGTTGCCCCCAGAAAGAGCAGCTTGGTTGGCGAAAGCTTAATGCTGCTGGCCACTGATGATGCGTGGCGAAGGGACAGCATAAATAGTGTGGCCACCAGCGCAAACAGCGGCGCCAACACGATTAATGTGGGCACTACTTCGGCAAGACTTGGCACCACCGCCTCAATATCCAGTGATGCAGTATTGGGAAACCAATAGCTGCCCAATGTGCTAGCACTGATGGAGGCTACAGTGATAGGTGCAATAGCTCGCATCGAAAAGTGCCGCAGTATGGCCTCATGGGCAAAAATAACCCCGGCAATAGGGGCGTTAAAGCCGGCCGAAATAGCGGCGGCAACGCCGCAGCCAAGGTAAATATCCTGGCTTAGGCGGCTAGACACAAGGCGCTTTACCCAGACTCCAATCGTGGCGCCGAAATGAACAATAGGCCCATATTGCCCAACCGAGGCGCCGCCGCTGGCCGCGGCAAAAGCACCCAGTGTAGAGGCAAAACCCTGCTTGATATTCAGTGGTTGATATTGCTGCTGGGCAGCAAAGATACTGTCAGCGGGCCCTGCCCACTGGCTAATATTGAGACTGGTTTTTATAAATAGCACGACTGCCGCCGCGGCCCAGAGAAACAGCAGGCTTGAAAAAGACACAATCTGCCCGCCAACATTAACGCTCAGCAAATTAGATGCCTCTCTATAGGCGCCCAGGGATTCTACGCCTATTACAAACAGATTCGACACTACTCCGAGAGCAGCGCCAATCAATCCTCCGACAACCAGGGTAATGCAAGCCTCTACCAGCGCTTCCCGAAGTTTTAACATGATTTTGGTTCCAATTGGTTAATGTGCAATGTACGCAACCCATGTGTAGATGTCAGTATTTTTTGTCAGTTGCTTTGGTCCAGCCCCAACAGCGCTTATTGCCAAATGCATAGCTAAAAGAATTTAACGCCCTTATTCGTGCAAGCTCATACCTATATAACGCAATTCATAAATACATCTTAATGTCTCATTTTCCACCGGGGCAAGGCGAGACCGGTTTTTGCGGCTTCAACCTTGACCTGCGCTTCAGCGGGAGCAGCAGCGGCTGCTCCAGTCTGAACTGGAGGTCTGGTTTGCACCACCTCTGCGGGCGGTGCACTTTTAATACCTATGTCACCTGATGTCATATCGCTCACCATTGTTTAAACGACCCAGCATTTATAGGCAGGGTCAACCAACCTCCAGCTACCAGATTTTGGTGGATAGAGGTGTCTTCAATGAAATCATCGACAGTAGTTTGAGAACCTTTAATACTTTGTTCAATTATTTTATGTAGACCATTAAGGCCGCCAAAATAACCCTGTGAACCTGGCTATGAGCACAGTGCCGGTAAGGTTATACTGCACTCCGTTTGAGAATCTATGCAATTATTATTCGCTGCAAATAAGTTGGAGTATAGGTGTGATTGGTGCTGTTATCAGGCAAATCGATAGGCTTACCGAGATAACCGGCCGGGTTATTTCCTGGCTGACTGCAGCTATGGTTGCCCTTGTTGTCACGGTGGTGGTAATGCGTTACTTCCTTGAGATGGGCTCGATCGCTATGCAGGAGTTGGTTACCTATATCCACGCTATGGTCTTTATGCTGGGCATTGCCTTTACCCTAAAGCGCGGTGGTCATGTGCGGGTAGATATTTTTTATCGCAACTTCCCGGCCCATAAAAAAGCGCTGGTTGACCTGCTGGGGGGGCTTTTTTTTCTTATTCCCGTCACTGTGCTGATCTTTGTAACCAGCTGGGATTATGTAGCGGCCAGCTGGGCCATTACCGAGACTTCGGCAGAAAATAATGGCCTGCCGTTTATTTATCTGCTGAAAACACTGATGCTAATTATGCCCGCAATGTTGCTGTTGCAAGGTGTTGCTGAGGTGTTAAAGAGTGCGTTGATTCTAACTGGCCGCGGGCTAGCAGAGCATGAAGCTGTAGAGCCTATTCTCTGATGGCTGAGTTTATTCCTTTTCTGATGTTTCTAACGGTGTGCCTGGTATTAATGGCGGGCTATCCAGTAGCACTCTCTCTGGCGGGAACCGCTTTGCTCTTTGCCCTGGCGGGAGCAGCTGTCGGTCAGTTTGATATGGCGTTTTTATTGGCTCTGCCCAATCGCCTCTTTGGCACCATTGAAAATACCACCCTGATCGCTGTGCCCCTGTTTATTTTTATGGGGGTGATGCTAGAGAAATCACGTTTATCTGAAGACTTACTAGAGAGCATGGCCGATCTATTCGGCGGCTTTCGCAGCGGGCTGGGTATCTCTGTGGTGCTGGTGGGGGCTCTGCTAGCCGCCAGCACAGGGATTGTTGGGGCCACGGTGGTGACTATGGGGCTGATGTCTCTGCCCACTATGCTTAAGCGCGGTTATTCTTCGGCCCAGGCCACTGGGGTAATTGCCGCCACTGGCACATTGGGGCAGATTATTCCGCCATCCATTGCATTGGTTTTACTGGGCGACACATTGTCGAGCGCCTATCAGCAGGCACAGCTAAATATGGGTATTTTTACGCCTAAAACGGTCTCTATTGGTGATCTATTTGTCGGCGCAATTATCCCTGGGCTGATTTTGGTCTTTATGTACATTCTCTATGTCATTCTATTTTCCAGGCCGGCGCTACAAGCTGAGGCTGAGCTACCCGCAGGGCAGCCTTCGGCTGATAAAGTGTCGCGCGCCATGCGCAATTTATTACCTCCGGTATTTTTAATTGTGGCAGTGCTCGGCTCTATTTTGACAGGTGCGGCTACACCTACCGAAGCCGCCGGCGTGGGAGCCTTTGGTGCCACATTGCTTGCTGGTTTGCGCGGGCAGCTGAGCCTGAGCAGACTGAGAGAGGTGGCCCAGAGCACCACGGAAGTCACGTCGATGGTGTTTTTAATTCTGATTGGTGCAGCGATATTTTCTCTGGTATTTAGAGGATTTGGCGGTGAAGAGGTTGTCGAGCAGTTCTTTAACGATTTGCCTGGCGGTATTGTTGCTGCAACATTGCTGGTGATGTTGGTTATATTTCTGCTGGGCTTTATTCTCGACTTTATCGAGATTACCTTTGTGGTTGTGCCCATCGTTGGGCCAGTGCTGCTGGCTATGGGTCTTGATCCGGTGTGGCTGGGTGTGATGATTGCCATTAACCTGCAGACCTCGTTTTTGACCCCGCCCTTTGGCTTTGCGCTGTTTTATCTGCGGGGTGTGGCGCCAGCCAGTGTTGAGACCTCGGATATGTATCGCGGGGTGATGCCGTTTATTGCCATGCAGGTCGCGCTGATGCTAATGCTTGCAATATGGCCTGAGCTTGCCACCTGGTTGCCAGCACTTATTTACAATTAGGTGCCAGGCCTAAAAACTAATAGCAACTAAAGGAAGAGACCTAAATCAATGCAAAATATTAATGAGTCCCCCACACCCATTGGCCAACTGATTTCTCAAACCATTGCCATGCCCAGAGAAACTAATTCCAATGGCGATATTTTTGGTGGCTGGTTATTGAGTCAAATGGATTTGGCCGGCGCTATATTGGCGGGCCGAATTGCCAGCGGTCGAGTGGCTACTGTGGCTATTAGCAGCATGTCATTTCTTAACCCTGTGCCCGTGGGCGCAGTGGTCGGCTGCTATGCCAGCACCCTGTCTGTGGGCACCAGTTCAATCAAAATCTCCATTGAGGCCTGGATCAGCAACAACAATAAGGATGATCTATGCAAGGTTACCGAGGGTGAATTTGTATTTGTCGCCATAGATGACAATGGCAATACTAGAACAGTGCCCACAGCCTAGACCTCTGTTATAGCGTCAGAGCTGCAAAAATTTCCTGGCGCAGAGGCTCTATTTCATTAACTAGATGGTGATTGGCCCCGGCGATAATCTGCACCTGCAGCTCCGGCAACAGGCCTTTAAACTGAGCTAGATTGTCTTGCCAGTCTAATGTTTTATCGCCACTGCCCTGGATCAGGTTGACCTGGGTACATGCCAATTGGTGGCCGGCCCTGAAGTCGGAAAACTCTCTGATCCATTGATCCAGCGCGGCCACCCATGCCATGGGTACACTGCGTGGTTGAAATGGATCCCCGTGCTTTACAAAATCCAGAAATTCCACATCGAAGGAGCTGGGCCTAAACACCCGTTTGGAGCTATCCCTAAAGAGCCTGACAAACCGATACAGCAGTCGATTTAAACCCCAGCCTCTTGGCCGCAAGAGGGGAGCCAGTAAATTGAGCCTGGTAAATGGATAATGCTCTTGCTGATCAAAATTAATCAGATGTTTTAGCAGTATGGCCCCACCCATACTCTGACCTATAGCTTGCAGAGGCAGGTCAAACATTGTCTGGCTAATATCTATCACCTCATTTAGCACTCGCACATAGTCCGCGTAGTCTAAAATAAAACCAGGTTGGCCTGATGAAAGGCCATGCCCGGGAAGATCAAAGCAGATAACATTGAGGCGGCACTCAAGCAGATGCTCGATCAAATGGTTAAACAGGCCCATATGATCCATGTAGCCATGGACCACAATTACTGAGCCGACCGGGTTTTTTGGCGTCCAGCACAGGCTGGCTATAGCCAGTGACTGTTCCGGCTGTTGTAGATTGATAACTCCAGCACGGAGACGGAGCCCCCCATGGGGAATAGGAAGCTGATAAAAGTCGAGATACCGCCTTATGACAGTATCTGCGGGGTCGACAAAAGTTGTTTCAGCACTGAGTGGCAGCAGGTTTTCGCGTAGCGCTGTGATCGCAGACTGATCGAAAGTGGCTCTCGCTTGCTCCATAGACTATTCCAAAATTATGGTAAAGTGAATGCGTCCCAAGGTGCTGTTGACGCCGCAAACTATCTTGTCAGATTGGTTATGAATTACAAGAACAAAGATGTAGTCGATAAATTAGTCAGAGAGCATAGCTCAGCGCTAGTGCGGTTTTTGACGCGTCGCATGAAAAGCCGGGAGGATGCAGAGGATATAGCCCAGGCAGCCTACCTAAAACTCTACACTCTGGATGATCTGGATCATCTTTCCAATGCCAAGGCGTTTTTGTTTCAGGTGGCAGCCAATATGTCTATCGACCAGATACGTCGCGAGGTTTTGCACAAAAATTATATAGACCGAGAGACCTCGAAGCAGCCCAAAGACCTCAGTGCTATGGCCACTTCGCCCTCGCAAACCATTTCACTGGAGCGAGAGATTGAGGCCAGAGAAACCCTGCTTTTAGTGCATAGTAAACTGCAGGGCTTGCCAGAGAACGCCCGCCAGGCCTTTATTCTCAGCCGCAATAAAGGCTGGACCTACAGTCAGATCGCCCAACAGATGGGGGTGTCTGTCAGCAGTGTCGAGAAGTATATTCTTGAGGTACTCAAGCAGCTGCGCCATGTGGTGGCCGAGGTTGAGCATTGAAAATTATAAATTGCACAGATAAAAATTGGGGATTTGTCGGTCTTATACGTCTAACAGGGGATATCCAATGCCTAAGGAGGAGCATGCGCTTTTGGGTGCAGGGAGAAACATGAAAAATACAGGGAAAAATTCATCATATAAAATCGCCGAGGGTCCAGCCATTGAACAGGCATTGGGCTGGGTTGTACGGTTGCGTTCTGACAGCGTAGCTGACGCAGATATTGAGGCCTTTGCCGACTGGCTGGTGGCCTCAGAGCAACATGAACTGGCCTGGAACCAGGCCATAGACACCTGGGAGACAGCAGGTCTTCTGTCCTACATGCCCGACTTGATGCCAGATGCCGAAACTGCAGGCTCTGTTCAGGACAATCTAGTTCGATTAATGCGCAGAGCCTTTGCTGGTTTCTGGCGATCGCTGACAACTGTGTCCGTTTCAGTGGCAGTTATTGCTCTGGCTGTGCTGATATTTCAGGACAATGGGCGGACCTATTCCACTGCCATTGGCGAGTACCAGCAGGTGCTGCTGGATGATGGCAGCCTGATAGAGCTCAATACCAACAGCTCGGTGACTCTGTCTATTTCAGATAGTTTGCGGGAGATCGAGCTGGTCAGAGGCGAGGCCTTTTTTACGGTAGCACCCAATAAAGATAAGCCCTTTATTGTCCATGTTGGCGGGGCCGATGTGCAGGCGCTGGGAACCGCCTTTAATATCTATCGGCAGGGCGCAGAAAGGGCTAGGGTACATGTGGTTGAGGGCGTGGTTAGGGTTTCTGAAGCTGAGGGTTCTGCAGTTGCTGCGCCAGAATCGAGAATGCTGTTGGCCGATCAGGCGCTTGAGTTTAGTGAGACCAGTGGTATGGCTGATTTGCCTCGGCAAAATATACAGCAGGCCACGGCCTGGCGGGAAGGGCAGATTCTTTTCGATAGCGCTAGTCTGAGTGAGGCCACGACACTTCTCAATCGCTATCTTGAGCATAAAATTGTCTTGAGCGATGGGGTGCAGTCAGCTCACAAGATCTCTGGGATATTTTCATCCCGGGAGCGCGAGACTACACTGGTGGCGGTGGCCCAGGCCTTTGATCTGGAGCTGTCTCGGCAGGACAATAATTGGCTGTTGTCTAAGCCCAACCCATAAGGTTTAATAGTCCTCTAAAAGATCTGTGAGCTGCATGCAGCCGAGTGTCTATGGACTCAGGGAAGCTTCCTGCTAAACAAGTGAATGTTTACCGCCATCTAATAACCTGTGGGCGACAGTTTTCTGTTGCCCTTTTTTATGCCTGCCTGTGTCTATGTCTATCTTTTATCCCGCCACTAGTTGGCTCCGCGCGAGCTATTGTTACAGATACTTATGAGGTAAGTTTGCCCAGTGGCGGCCTGCATAAATCTTTGGTGGCTCTGGGTCAGCAAACCCAGGCCTCGATTATTTTCCCCTCTCAGGTACCTGACAAAATACGTCCAGCTGTGGCTGGAGAATTCTCAGTATTACAGGTACTGGAACAATTGATTGAGGGCCAAGACCTTGAGTATCGGGTGGTGGGCCCCCAGACCCTGGTGGTGTTGCCTCGCTGTTATGCCGCCAGAGCCTGCCAGGCCATGGGGGACGAGCTGGCCTTCTCAATCCAGCAGTATCCCATGATTGAAGAGCTGGTGATTCGCGGCAAGCCAGTAACTGGTTCAAGGTTTAAGCAGCTAAATGCCGGAGGCTTTACCCCGGTAGAGATTTTAACCGCCACAGAGATTCGTTTGACGGGTGCTCAGACCATGGCTGAGTTAATGCGGTCTACCCCCGAGGTAATGGGTAATTCTGATAGTACTGCGGTGAGCAATGGTGGCAATGGTACGGCCAGTGTTACTCTGCGAGGGCTGCCAGCAACTAATACGCTGGTGCTGGTCAATGGTCAGCGCCTTGCTAACAATGCACTGGATGGCAGCTCGGTAGACTTAAATAGCATCCCTCTGGCGGCGGTTGATCGCATTGAAATACTTAAGGACAGCGGCTCATCTATCTATGGGTCTGATGCCATTGCGGGGGTGGTTAATATTATCCTCAAAAAGCGCTTTAAAGGTGCGGTTATCAATGCCTTTTATGGCTCGGCCAGCAGAGGAGACAACCAAACTAAGCGATATGATTATGTCGGTGGCCTGTCCCTAAGTGCCTTAGATCTGATGATAACCGCCTCCCATTATCAGCAAGCGGGAATTTTCAGTCGCGACAGAGAAATTTCCGCCAGCGCAGATGGTCGGGCAATGGGTGGTCTTGATTTTCGATCCAGTGCCACCCCCAATGCCCGATTGCAGGTCGGTGGGGATGTGCTGCTGCTATCTGCTGACAACCTCAATGGCTCGGCGGTGGCAGATTTTCGACGGGCCACTAACGATGATCTGTTTGATTACCGGCAGCTGACCTCGTCCCTTGCTCCGGCGCAACGCAATTCCATCCATATTGCCGGAGAATTGAAAAACCTCGCGGCCGTCGACGCCGCTTTTGAGCTGACCCATGTAGATAGTCGCAGTCACACAACCCTTGCGCCGGCATCAGTGTTGACCGCATTTTCTGCTGAGCCTATCAGCATTGATAGCAACAATCCTTACAACCCCTTTGGCCAGGCCATAGATGACGCTCGTATTAGCCTGGTGGGTTTGGGCCCCAGGCAGCAGCATAATCGCGCCAGAACAACCCGTGCCCACGGCAGAATTATGGGTAACCTGCGTGATAGTGAATGGCAATTGAGCCTCAACTGGAGCCAGACTCGGGCAACAGAGCGCTGGCGCAACCTGGTCGATTTGGAGCAACTTGCGAGGGGCCTGAGTTCTGCACAGAACTGTGCCAATACCGCGGGTTGTGTGCCAATTAATATATTTGCTCCCGCCGCGACAATGCCTCAGGATCAGCTCGATTATATTGCCGCAAATGCCCTCAATCAGGGCAGAGCGGAACTCTGGTCGCTTAACCTGGATCTGTCCCAGCTGGTAGACATAGTGCCTGCCGGAGAGGTGGAGTTTGCCTCCGGGCTAGAATTTCGTCGCGAACGTCTGCACACCTCAGTAGACAAGCTGGTACTGGGAAATCAATTGATTGGCGCAGCCACAGGCAATAGTCAGGGCAGTCAAAACATTACCGAGATGTATCTGGAGTCACTGATCCCCTTGGCTAAAAATCTACCCGGAGTGCACAGTCTGGAGGCCAATGCTTCGTTTCGGCTAACTCATTCCAGCAGCTTTGGTGTGCGCGCCAATCCCAAAATGGCGCTGCGTTACAAGCCTTTGCAAGATCTAATGCTGCGCGCCAGCCTTTCCTGGGGCTTCCGCGCGCCTTCGTTGTTTGAGTTATACCGGGAGGCAAGCAGTACCCAGGCATTTTTAAACGACCCCTGCTCCGGAGCAAATGCATCTCAGCTAACTGGTTGTTCACAGCCTACAGACCCCTTGAGAACGGAGTATTCTGTTGTTATCGGTGGCAACAGCAATCTCAGGCCTGAGAAATCTCAAAACCTGTCTATGGGGTTTTTGTATCAACCCAATGGTTTGGAAAACCTCAGTCTTGGGGTGGATATATTTTCTATTGAAGTCGATCAGGTAATTGATGCCAATGGTCAGTTTTTTGTTAATCAAAATGCTCACAACGGACGGTTTGCCGATTTGATTACCCGATCGGATAGTGGCGAGCTGCTGCAGGTAACCGCCAATAATCAAAATCTGGGTTCCAGAGAGATACAGGGTGCCGATATAGATATATCCTGGCGAGTTTTTATTGCTCGCTGGGGTACATTTGGGGTCAATATGGGCGGTTCTTACATTGACTCATACCGTTTTGCGCCGGAGCCAGGAGCGCCGGGCACAGATTTGGCTGGTAGCTTTGTGGATAAAACAGCCGGTGGCAGTGGCTCCATTCCCGAATGGAAGTCACGGCTCAATTTATTCTGGCAATTTGGCCGCTGGGAGTTTGCGCTCTCCTCGCTTTATATCTCCAGCTTGAGGGAGCAAATTATCTCTGAAAATCGGGCGCGGGAATCAGGCGCCTGGTCGCGGGAGGATATGCAGGTGAGTTATCATTTTAATTCCGGAGAGTCGCTGGTCACGCTGGGTATGGAGAATATTCTAGATCAAGCACCGCCATTTTTAGGCACAGCATTCAATGATAACTTTGATGCCCGGACTCATGATTCCACAGGTCGGTTTCTCTACGCGAGGCTCAGCCACAAACTGTAATACAAGGCTATTAGGATTAGCCATAAAAAAAGGCACTGAGCATTACTCAGTGCCTTTGGCATAGCTCTGTTGTTTTTACTCGTCGGTCGATAGCGAGATATCGTAGACGCCAGCTTCTCGGGCCTGGTCAGAGATCTTCACAAACAGCTCAGTCTTGGACTTGGGATGCGAGCTGATTACCACTTTGGCTTCCGGCTTCTCCGCATGCATTCTCTCAACGTTGGCGCGCACAGAGCGTATATCGATACGGCGGCCTTCAAGGGTGAGCTCATTACTTTCAGAAATTCTGAACACAATATTGGTGTTCTCTGAGTCTGGTGGTGGTTGGTCCGAGGTGGGGGGACGATTAACGCCAAGACCAACTTCGTTAACAAATGATGCGGTTACAATGAAGAAGATCAGCATAATAAACACCACGTCCAGCATAGGTGTCATATCAATTTGTGATTCGTCTTCCGCCTTACGTCTTTTGCCTAGCGCCATGTTAAATCGCACCTTTTAAAAACTACTAATCCAATGGAGGAGGGCATTCTACTGAATTTTATAGAAATTGCTAGTCATCTCAGCCCGCAGGCGAAACGCCACTTTTATGCTATTCTGACCTCTTGTGCCCCTTGGTGCCAGCACTGATTACTCATAATCGCAAAAAAGTCGTATTTAGGAACTCCTATGCCGGAATTACCAGAGGTAGAAACCACTCTCAGGGGTATTGAGCCTGCTATTGCAGGTCAGGTAATCAGTAGCATCCGAGTGCGCCAGAGCTCTCTCCGCTGGCCGGTTAACCCAAATCTCGCCCAGCTTGTTGAAGGGCAGACCGTAACTCGTCTGTCTCGGCGCGCCAAGTATCTGTTAATGCACCTTGAGCATGGTTCCATGCTAGTGCACCTGGGTATGAGCGGCAGTCTACGGATAGTTCAGCCCAATACAGAGTTGCGCAAGCACGACCATATAGAGATGTGCATGGGCAATGGGTCTGTACTGCGATTTCACGATCCGCGCCGCTTTGGTTGTTGGCTCTGGTCGGAGGGCCCTCACCAGCAGCTTTCCCAGCTGGGCCCCGAGCCCCTGTCTGAAGACTTCAATGGGCACAGGCTTTACCAGTTGTCACGCAGGCGAAAAGTGGCGGTTAAACCCTTTATCATGGATAACAAAACCGTGGTCGGGGTAGGCAATATTTACGCCTCAGAAGCACTGTTTCGCAGTGGTATCAGGCCGGACCGCAGCGCTGGCAACATATCATTGCAGCGCTACACAGAGCTTGCGGGTCATATACAGGAGGTGTTGGCTGCAGCTATTGTGCAGGGCGGCACCACATTGCGGGATTTTGTTAACGGTAATGGCGAGCCAGGTTACTTCCAGCAGACCCTAGCGGTGTATGGCCGGGGTGGCGAGACCTGCGTCGCCTGTGCGGGCCTGCTAAAAGAGATTAAGCTGGGGCAGCGCAGTTCGGTATTTTGCCCGCGCTGTCAGCGCTAGCTTAATGATTAAACTTGGCAGACAGGGCCTCAACTACATTGGCTGGGACAAACTTAGAGACATCGCCATCCAATGAGGATATCTCGCGCACCAAAGACGATGAAATATAAGAAAATCTCTCGGCAGGTGTAAGGAAAATACTTTCAACTTCTGGCGATAGAGCACGATTCATATTGGCCAGCTGAAATTCATACTCAAAGTCAGAGACAGCTCTCAGTCCTCGCATAATGGCATCTGCGCCGCAGTCATTAACAAAGTTAACCAGCAGGTAGTCAAAGCCGCGAATCTCGATATTAGGCACATGAGCCAGGGCATCAGAGGCTAACTTTATGCGCTCGTCGATACTAAACAGCGGGCTCTTGCGCTGGCTGCTGGCGATACCGATTACTACTTTGTCGAACAGTCTCGAAGCTCGCTCAACAAGATCAATATGACCGTTGGTGATGGGGTCAAAGGTACCGGGATAGACAATAGTCTTCATGAGCTGCATCTCGATCAGAATATGAGAGGCCGCATATTACTTAAATTGTGCTCTGGGCTCAATGTAAGAATACAGGCCATATTTTACTCCTCCTGTCATTTTTTCCTGACGTTGCTGCCAGTTTGCGGGAGCCACAAAACCGCTTTCTGCCGCGGGCAGTTCAATATAGATGCTGGCTCCGGGCGCTAACCAGCCAGGACTATTAATAGCCTCACATATGCTGCCCTGTAGCTGTTTATCAAAAGGCGGGTCGATAAATACAATATGGTAGCCCTGCTGTGGTGGATTTTGCTGTAAATATTGCTGGCAATCTGCACTGATAATGCTGAGGTTGTTGGCCCCAAGTAGGGCCTTGTTATCATGCAGTTGCCGCACCGCATCTGCATGTCGTTCAATGGCGGTACAGCTGGCCGCTCCGCGAGACAGAGCCTCAAAGCTAAGGGCTCCAGAGCCAGCGAACAGATCAAGGCAGCGCGCACCTGCAATATCGGCCGCCAGCCAGTTAAATAAGGTCTCGCGGATACGATCACCCGTGGGCCTTAGGCCTGGCACCGCTGGAAAGGGCAGCCGTCGGCTGCGCCACTGACCGCCAATAACTCTCAACTTTTGCTGCCCTTTGCCCTGAGTTTTATTGCCGCGCAATTAGATGCTCCCAATCAGTGAGGTTTACCCACTTTTTCCAGGGTAAATGGTAGGATACACTAGATTTCAATAACCGTAATATAAGAACCTCCATGGATTCTCCCTCACCTGAAAACAAACCTGTCGAAGCGAAAAAAAAATCATTTTTGGATCGCTTTAGGCGTGGGTCTGCGGCCTCTGAAGCCGCCTCGTCAGAAGAGATCCAGCCAGCTGAGGCTCAGGTAACCGAGCCCTCCGCGGATACTGTGCCATCTGTGCAGCCCTCAGTAGAAGTACCTGCAGAAAAACCAACTGCAAAACTGAGCTTTGCTCAGCGTATGCGCCGAGCACTGACCCGTACTGGCGAAGGAATTGGCAGCCTGTTTTTGGGTGGCAAGGCTATAGATGATGAACTGCTTGAGGAGCTGGAAACTCTGTTGCTGATGGCAGATGTGGGAATGGACGCCACAGCCAATATATTGGCGGAGATAACTGATCGTCTCAATCGCAAGGCGCTCAAAGATAGTGACGCTCTTAAGACGGCGCTCAGCGAAATACTGCAGGCAAAACTTGAGCCCTGCGCTGTACCCTTGGATTTAAGTGGTGAACACCAGCCTTTTGTTATTCTGGTGGTGGGTGTTAACGGCGTGGGCAAAACCACCACCATAGGCAAGATCGCCAACCGACTGCAGCGGCAGGGTAAGTCCGTTATGCTGGCTGCAGGCGATACTTTCCGCGCAGCAGCCGTGGAGCAGCTGCAGGTCTGGGGTGAGCGCAACAATGTACCTGTGATTGCCCAGCATACAGGCGCGGACAGTGCCTCGGTGATTTTTGATGCCATCCAGGCGGCCAAGTCCAGAAATATAGACGTGATTATTGCCGACACAGCAGGCAGGCTACACAACAAAAGCAATTTGATGGAAGAGCTTAAAAAGGTTAAGCGCGTGGCGGGCAAGCTTGATGACACAGCGCCTCAGGAAGTACTCTTAGTGTTGGATGCCGGCACCGGGCAAAATGCCGTGTCACAGATGTCACAATTTAATGAGGTAGTTGGCGTCACCGGTATAGCGCTGACCAAACTTGACGGTACTGCTAAAGGCGGCGTTATCTTTGCTCTGGCCGATAAGTTTTCAGTGCCCATTCGCTATATCGGCGTGGGCGAGGCCCAGGACGATCTGCAGCCCTTTGAAGCCAGTGAATTTGTCGATGCCCTGCTGAGTGCAGGGATAACTGAGCAGTAAATATGATTTGTTTTGATAATCTCAGCAAGCGCTACCCCGGTGGTTTCGAAGCGCTCAAGAATGTCAGCTTTGAAATGGACGCGGGAGAGATGGCCTTTTTAACTGGGCACTCCGGCGCCGGCAAAAGCACTTTGCTTAAAATGCTGATGCTTATGGAGCGACCCACGTCGGGGAATCTGCTTATTAATGGCAAAAATCTCAATAGGCTCTCCAACTCCCAGATCCCCATTTATCGCCGGCAGGTAGGCGTGGTCTTCCAAAATCATCAGCTGCTGCTGGACCGCACGGTGTTTGATAATGTTGCCCTGCCTTTGCAGGTCTCTGGTTATCCCAGCAGCGAAATTGGTCGTCGGGTGCGCGCAGCGCTGGACGGTGTTGGCCTGTTGGAGAAAGAACAGCAAAAGCCTGTTGCTCTTTCTGGCGGTGAGCAACAGCGTGTTGGCATTGCCCGGGCAGTGGTTCACAAACCGCGCATACTGTTGGCCGATGAGCCAACGGGCAATCTGGATCCTGAGTTATCTAGTGAAATTATGGCGCTGTTTCGCCGCTTCCAGAATGTTGGCGTAACTGTGCTAATTGCCACCCACGATATTACTCTGATCAATCGTATGCAGCTGAGAATTATGCACCTTGAAGAGGGTGAGCTGACCGATGATGGAGCCGGCTATGGCCTCTAAAGACAGAAATACACGGGATGGCGCCCAGCGCGGGGCCAGCGGCAAAAAAATAAGATTTGCCGATCGCTGGCAGGGCTATAAGTCCCATCACCGCGATACCATACGTGTCAGCCTGCGCAAGCTGCTGACTGAGCCTCTACAAACATTGATGACTGTAGCGGTGATTGCCATTGCTCTGGCACTGCCCTCGGCGCTGTATCTGACGGTGGAAAATATTGACCAGCTGGGTAGTCATTTTGAATCCTCGGCGCAGATTACCGTCTTTGTTAAAAAGGGCGCTAAGCCCCAGGCAATTGATAACTTGCGGGCAGAGCTCGATGCTATGTCTGGAGTCGACAGTCTGAGTTACATTTCTGCCAAACAGGCGCTATTGGAATTTAAGGCGCTGTCTGGCTTTGGTTCGGCACTGCGCGATCTTGAGGAAAACCCTCTGCCAGCCGTATTCTTGGTGCAACCAGCGGTCTCAGAGCCCATCGATATGGGCCAGATAAAACGTCTGATGAATAAAATTAATTCCTTTGCCCTGGTGGACGATGTACAGATTGATATGGCCTGGCTGCAGCGCCTACACAGGCTTACCGAGATGGGTCAAAAAGTTGTTGTGGCCCTGGGCGCAGCGCTGGGATTGGGGGTGTTATTGGTTATTGGCAATACTATCCGCCTGTCTATTCAGAGCCGTCGCGATGAAATAATTGTTATCAAGCTTGTTGGCGGCACCAATGCCTATGTGCGGCGGCCCTTTCTCTATACTGGCATGCTGCTGGGCGTATTTGGTGCATTGACCGCCGCCATCATGATCTATGCCAGTCTGCTGTGGATGAGTAGCTCAGTGGCCAACCTGGCCGAGCTTTACCAGAGCCAGTATCGCCTTCAGGGGCTAGGTATTCTCGGCTTTTTGGGCCTGGTAGGCCTGGGGGGTATCTTCGGTTTGGGCGGTGCTTGGATAGCGGTTAGCAAACATCTTCGGGATATTGAGCCAAAATAGCTTGCGACTCCGTACAAACCCAGGTGTTTCCTGATATTTATTGAACCTTCAGGGGCTAGGAACGACTAATCTTTTAATGCTAAACTTATAAACCAGCTGTTTTTAGACAACCTTTTTAGAGAGTTATATGAGCAAAGCCCTTCAAACCATGGAATGGATGACCCCAGGCGCTAACCTGAATGCTTACATTCAGGGCACTGCCACGGTGCCGATTCTCTCTATTGAAGAGGAAAAATCTCTGGGCGAGGCACTTTACTACGAAGATGATCTAGATGCTGCTCGCCGTCTGGTTATGTCTCATCTGCGTTTTGTGGTTCATATTGCACGTTCCTACAACGGTTATGGTTTGCCTCTCGCAGACCTTATCCAGGAGGGCAACGTGGGCCTTATGAAGGCGGTGCGACGCTTTAACCCTGAAAAAGGTGTGCGCGTGGTGTCTTTTGCAGTGCACTGGATCAAGGCCGAGATTCACGAATTTATCCTGCGCAACTGGCGCATTGTCAAAATCGCTACTACCAAGTCCCAGCGCAAGCTGTTCTTCAATCTGCGCAGCGCCAAAAAGCAGTTGCAGTGGTTGACCGCCGACGAAGCCAAAGCTGTTGCCGATGATTTGGGTGTAGAAGTTAAAGATGTGATGGAAATGGAGATGCGCCTCACGGCTCGAGACTCAGCCTTTGATGCTCCGACAGAAGAGGACGACGAGAAGGCAGCCTACGCGCCGGTTCATTATCTGGAAGATAAATCCGCTGACCCTGCTCAGCAGGTCGAAAACGATGATTATCAGGGCGACAATAACATGCGACTGGCGCAAGCCGTGCAAAGCCTGGATGAGCGTAGCCAGGATATCTTGCAGCGCCGCTGGTTAGACGATAAAAAAGCCACGCTGCATCAGTTGGCTGATGAATATGGCGTCTCTGCTGAGCGTATTCGCCAGCTTGAGAAAAACGCCATGAAGAAAGTCCGCGTGGCTATGGAAGCCTGATTAGACTCAACCTCGCCCGCAAGCCGCACCCTATCGAAGCTCAGACAAGTGCGGCTTTTTTATTGCTCAAAATTACTACTCAAAACCCTCTATGAATAAACCGCTGTGGATTAAGATAATAGCTCTGAGTGGCGCAGTCTCTGTTGGACTGGGCGCCTTTGCTGCCCACGGTCTGGGTGACAGCCTGTCATTAAAGATGATGGCGACCTTCCGCACCGCAGTGCTCTATCAGTTTTTGCATACTATTGCTCTGCTGGGTCTAGTCAGTCTACCGGATCAACTTGTGGATACAGCGCGACGGCAGTTGGTAGCCAAAAGCTGGCTGCTGGGCATTTTGCTGTTTTCCGGCTCTCTCTACAGTCTGGTATTTACCGGCATTACCGCTCTGGGCATGATTACTCCGCTCGGTGGTCTAGCCTTTATTGCTGGCTGGCTCCTGTTGTTTACTGCGGTTAAAAGAAGCGATTAAATGGATATCAGACCGGAATACCGTAAAAAATCCATTCGCAGCTATGTGGTGCGAGCTGGCCGTATGACCGATGGACAGCGCAACGCCTTTGAAAACAGCTGGGTCAAATATGGTTTAAAGCTGGCCGATGGCCCAATAGATACTGATCAGGTGTTTGCTCGCAGCGGCACCAAGGTGCTGGAGATAGGCTTTGGCATGGGCGATTCGCTGCTACAGATGGCCGCAGCAGAGCCTGAAACAGACTTTATTGGTATTGAGGTGCACCCTCCAGGGGTAGGAACATTGATGAACGGCGCGGCCGAGCAGGGCATAGATAACCTGCGGGTTTACTTAGCCGACGCCAATGATGTACTGGAAGAATGTTTTGCCGCCGAGAGCATTGATCGACTGCAGCTGTATTTCCCCGATCCCTGGCATAAGAAAAAGCATAATAAGCGGCGCATAGTGCAGCCGAGTTTTGTGCAGCTGGTGCGCGCGAAGCTGCGCCCTGGAGGTATCTTGCATATGGCCACAGACTGGCAGCATTATGCCGAGCAGATGCTCGAGACATTGGATGCAGCTGAGGGCTTTGAGAACAGAGCTGGTGCTGGTCAATATTCACCCCGCCCTGAGTATCGGCCGCAGACCAAATTTGAGCTGCGCGGCGAGCGTCTCGGCCATGGTGTCTGGGACCTTATCTATCAAAAAATTGATTAACCCCACTGGTTAAATGACCTACACTAACCCCAATAACTCAACTATTTAACATAGCCATAACAGGATTCACCATGAACCGATTGAAACTTCTCTCATTGACTGCACTCCTTGCACTAGCTGGCTGTGATCAAATGAATAGCCAGCCTCAGGAGGCAGATTTGCAAACTCAAGACCAAAAAATAAGCTACTTGCTAGGTATGGATAATGGCAAAAACATCCAAACCATAGGCATCGAAATCGACAATGCAGCATTCCAGCAGGGATTTAACGACGGTTTAAATAATGCTGAGCCCCAGCTGACAGAAGAGCAGATTGCCGAAGCCATTCAAGCCTTTGAGTCTGTTATGGCCGCCAAACGCGAAGAAATGCAGCAGGCTGAGCAGCAGGCCAGCCAGATGCAAGGTGATGCTAACCTTGCCGAGGGTACTGCGTTTCTTGCAGAGAATGGCGCCAAACAGGATGTGGTTACCACTGAGTCTGGTCTGCAGTACAAAGTTTTGGTTGCAGGTTCAGGAGCCAAGCCCGGTATCGACAGCATGGTAGAGGTGCACTACGCCGGCCGCCTGTTAGATGGCACCGAGTTTGATAGCTCGGTTAAACGTGGTGTTCCCGCTCAGTTTGGCGTTACTCAGGTAATTGCCGGTTGGACAGAGGCACTGCAGCTAATGCCAGAGGGCTCCAAGTGGGAGCTGTATATCCCGGCTGATCTGGCCTATGGCCCCGGCGGCACTGGCCCCATTGGTCCCAATGCTACATTGATCTTCGAAGTTGAGCTGCTCCAGGCCAATGTTGCCAGCGGCGAAGGCTAAAGCAGACATCCTGCCAGTTAAAACTAAAAAGCCCCGATAAATCGGGGCTTTTTTATTGCTGCTGCCAAGTCTCTAGGACTCTTGCAAAAGCTGGCTGACATGAGAATTATGCAGCACCTCGATCATTTTATCCTCAGACTCAAAGCGCTGGGCTAGCGTCTCACCAATCTCCGAAAGATCTGTGGTCAGAGCATCCAGATCATCAGTGGCTAAATATTTGTCATTGAAGTCGAGAATTAACTCGGTAGAGGGCTGGATCTTCTCCATCAGCGCGGCGCCCTGTTCAAGACCTTCTTTGTCGCTAAACGCCTTACCTTCAGCTGCAAGTTGCTCAAACACCTCAAAATGACCCACAGATACATAGTCGACCATTAGCTCGCAAAAATTTTGCAGCATGCTGCCATGGTCGGCGTTGGCACCATCAAAGTTTTTTACTTCGCTGAGCTCGCAGTATTTGACCAGCAACTGACGACGCTCTTCCAGCCAGCGATCGATAACATCGCTAACCCCACCCCAGTGTTGCTGTAATGATTGGCAATTTCCTAACATAAGATCCTCTACTATTCACTCCCTTGGAATTTTAGTGTACCTGTTTTTCCGCGGGATAATAACTATTCAAAGAAGAAAAATTTACATCAAAATTGTCATTAATGGCGGCAAAAACATCGATGTCCAGATACCATTGAGCCCCATGCCCAGGGTTGAAAAGGCGCCACAACGGGGGCTTTTCTCAAAGGCCTTGGCCGTTCCTATAGCATGGGCAGAGATACCTAGTATCAGACCCTGCCAGCGCTCGTCAGTGATTTTTGTATAGTTAAAAACTGTCTGCGCGGCCAAAATGCCTACAATCCCGGTCAGTAGCACCACCATGACAATCAGAGTTACCAGCCCGCCCAGCTCCTCAGTAATGCCCACAGCGATGGGCGTGGTCACCGACTTGGCCGCCAGTGACAGCACCATTAGCTGATCGACATCAAACATTAGTGCCGTCAGCAGCGCACAGCCGGTGGCAAAAAAGCCGCCTATCAGCACAGTGGTGGCTACGGTTAGCAACAGTGGCGGCAATTGACGCATCTGTCTAGCCAGCGGCACAGCCAGGGCGACTGTGGTAGGCCCCAGCAGCCAGTTAAGCGCTCCATTGCCCGCATAATAGGCACCAAAATCCATATTAATTAGATAGAGAACCGCTGCTACCAGGGGAGTGCCAACCAGCAGAGGATGCAAAAATGGGTTGCTACCGCTGCGCCGGTAGACCGCTCTGCCCACCACAAAGCCCGCAAAGGACAGAGCAATAACCCAGGAACTAAGGCTAATTTGCTGCCAATAGGTACTGAGCAGGCCCATCAGTCAGAACTGCTTTTTTTTGCGTCTGGCAAAAAGCGAATCAGCACTGCCATAAAAAGAATAGCCGCCACAGTGCTCAGAAATATAGTAGCTAGAAGAGAGGGAAACTGTTGATATATCTTTTGGCTAAGAAAAAAGGCGCCTACAGAGGGGGGAATAAACATCAGCGAAAGATGCTGAATTAACAGGTTGCTAGCGCGATCTAAGATGTCCACAGGCCGACCATAGACTGTCAGTACCAGCAGCAGCATAAGCATACCCAGCAGCGGCCCGGGCAGTGATATATCTCCGGCGCGACTGACTATTTCGCCGAGCCACTGGAAAGCCAGCAGCACCAGCAGGGCCATGGCAAACTTTAACCCTTGCGCAAGAATTGTACTAGCCCCAGGGCAGCGAACCCAGCAAAGGACAGCATGACCCAGGCAGGCATACTTAGACCTAGTAACTGCCACTGCACCTCCGCACAGTTGCCATCACCGCGCAGCAGCATAGAGATGGCCTCCGAGGCTGAAAAGCTATCGAACAGATAGTCGACGGGAATACCGCAGGCCGGCACCTGATCTTCTGGGAGGCTCTGCAGCCATAGCTGCTTGCCGGAAAAATAGCTCCCCACCCCTGCAGTGGCGATGCTAAGTCCTGCATAGTAGCGCTGACCTTTTTGCCCAGGGTTATGGAGTGCTGCAAAGGTGCAGATCACGCCCAGGGCAATAACAAACACTCGCTGGGTAATACACAGGTAGCAGGGCTCCAGCCCCAGATAGTTCTGAAAATAGACTATGGCGATAACAATAAGACCTGCACTCGCAATGGCCTGAATAAGATTAATAATTCTATAACTGGGCAAAACCACAAAATACTCCTGGTGCTGGGCATTTAACTCAGGGCCCTAGTGTAATTCAATTTCCTGCAAAGTGGTGCTGACAAAAGTCTGTAATCTCGGATACAGCTGATGAAACTCCTCATCTATGGCATCCAGATGAGCCGTGATAATGGGCAGCGCCTCCTGCAGTGCTACAGGACGCCGCAGCCGCTCGCCAATACGCTGCAAAATCACTGGTAAATGTTCGGCCTGGGCATAGCTTTCGAGCCAGCCAATCGAAGGTGCTCGCTCCAAAAACTGCTGGGCTCTGGGCGGCAACTCGTTATTAAAACTACCCAGATGGCGATAAAAGGTCTGGCAGAAATCTCCCAGAGGCTGCTGGTAATAGCGCAGCCAGTCGCGGGCCAAAAGATGATCGTAAAAAACATCGGCCACTATACCTGCATAGCGACGCATGGGACTTTCAAAGCGCTGCAAAAAAAGCCTTAGCTCTGGCTGCTGGTCAACATAGTGGTCGAGTTTGCGGTGGGCCCGGATGCCTGCTTCTACAGCAGCTGGAAATTCACCCCGCCCCAGTGGCCCGCGCACAAAGTCTCCCAGCAGTCCACCCACCTGATGTTGGGGGTTGTCCCCGGCAAGTGCGATATGGGCGAGGTAGTTCATACTCTAGCCGTGCTAATAATTAGCCAGAAACTCATCAAAAGACAGGGTGTCGCTAGCTTCAATCTCAGCCTGCCGCTTGATAGACTGCTCGGCCAGCCGGGCATACTTGGCCAGAGTTTCGGGGCTTGGCGGTTGCGAGCAAAAGTATTCACGCTGCTCACAGGCCTTGCGCATTGCCATGCCGTAATAGGTTTCTCCATTCTCAGCCATCTCCCGCAGCATGGTTGCTGCCGGGGTAGAGGCGGCATCACTTAAGCGCAGCTGCATGGCTTTGAGAGCGGCACTGTAATCATTGCTCTGATGGGCGGCATCCAGCTGTTTGGCCACCGGTTCCATAGCTGTGAGCAGTGATCCGCCCCAGTCGCGCAGTGAGATCTCTCCATCGGCCTGAACCAGCATCAGACTGGGGTCGCGACCCTGATAGACGGTACGCAGATTGTTCTCTGGTATACGGGCATATTCCTGATTATTGGTCTCTGGGCTATCCTGCAACAGACAGAACAGTAAAAAGGTATCGACAAAGCGAATGGTCTCGGCATTGATGCCATTGGGAACCAACGGGTTGAGATCAATACAGCGAACTTCAATATATTCAACGCCCCTATCCTGCAGGGCGTGTATTGGAGTTTCCCCCATTTCGGCGGTGCGCTTAGGTCGAATCGAGCTATAGAATTCGTTTTCAATCTGCAACAGCGCAGTATTGAGCTGCTTATAGTTACCCCGCTCATCTTTTAAGCCAATTTCATCATAGGCAGGGTAGGGCTGTTCAAGTGCAGATCGCAATGTGCGCACATACTGATCCAGGTCGTTATAGCAGACTACCAGAGAGCTTTGAGCCTTGCTCTGATAACCCAGATCGCCCATGCGCAGCGAAGTGGCATAGGGCGTATACAGGCTGTGGCTGTCGTCGCCCACAGGTTGCAGCTGATGCTCACGGCCGCGTACAAAGCTTTTGCACACTGCTGGCGCTGCGCCCAGCAGATACAGTAATAACCAGGAATAGCGGCGGAAATTGCGGATAGTGGCGAAGTAACCCTGGGTCTTAAAGTCCTGCAGAGATTGCGTATCACCGCTGGCCCTCTGCAGCTCTTGCCAGAGTTCGTCAGGCACCGAAAAATTATAGTGAATGCCGGCAATGGTTTGCATCAGACGACCATAGCGGTTGCCAAGCCCAACCCGATATACCTGTTTCATCTTGCCTACATTGGAGCTGCCGTATTTACCCACGGGAATGCTGCTGTCATCGCCCAACTGACAGGGCATGCTGCTGACCCACAATAACTCGTCACCAATATGCTGGTAGGTGTAGCGATGAATCTCGTCCAGCTCGTGTAAAACCTCGTCGATAGAGGCTGAGGGTGCGGTTATAAACTCCAGCAGTGCTTCGGAATAGTCTGTGGTGATAGAGGGGTGGGTCAGGGCAGAGCCCAGAGCACTGGGATGAGGTGTCATAGCCAGGTGCCCAGTGGGATCTACGCGCAGGCTCTCTTTTTCAATGCCCCTGACAATACCCGTAAACAGTGCCGACTTTTCTGGCCCTGCCAAAAGAGACAGTTTGCTCTGCAGAGACAATTCAATGCTCTCTTAGGCGGCGTCTGACTGGTCAGAATTGGCGGCGGCCTGATTATTGGCCTGGAGTTCGGCAGATAGCACTGGGCGGCCCTTTGCATCAGCTTCGCATTCAACAATTGAGGCGCGCAGATCAATGTCTTTGGCATTGAGTTCGATCAGCTGATTAAGGGCGATATCTCTGTAGGGAGTGCAAAAAACACAGTTGCGATCGGCCTCTGAACTCCATTCCAAATCTTTGTTAAGAGTGCGCTGATCCTGCGTTTGTAAAATATAAATTTTCATTCCAATCCCGTGACAGATCCATTGATTTGCGGCACAGTGTAACCTATACCTAGGATTGATAAAAAGGGAAATCACATGCCAAAAACAGCCCTGATACCTATAGCCGATGGGTGCGAAGAGATTGAAGCGATCACCATTATTGATGTGCTGCGCAGAGCTGGTGTTGAAGTCAGTGTCGCTGCGGTCAACCAGGACAAAAGCCTGAGTATTAATGGTGCTCACAGTATTCAAATCAATGCCGATTGCACCATTGATAGCTGTGCCAATTCAGCCTGGGATCTTATTGCAGTGCCCGGTGGCATTCCCGGCGCCGAACATTTGGCCAGCTGTCAAAATCTCGATGCTCTGCTGCGCTCCCAGGTGCAGGGGGGCAAGCTATACGGGGCTATCTGTGCAGCGCCTGCACTGGTACTGGGCAGCAAAGGCCTGCTTGTGGACAAGATCGCAACTGGACACCCAATGTTTCAGCAAAATCTCAATGCCAAAGAGCTTAATAGTGAATCTCGGGTGGTGGTAGATGGCAACTGCATCACCAGCCAGGGCCCGGGAACCGCACTGGATTTTGCGCTGGAGTTGGTTGAGCAACTGTGCGGCGTGGTTAAACGTGAAGAAGTGGGCGCGCCAATGGTGTTGACCACATCGGCAACCGCCTATTATTGATAGCCTCAGAGTCGGGCGCCGGGGCTTAGTGAGGGCTCTCGACATTGGTGCCTATTACAGGGTCGGGCTCTGGCTTGATAAACCGGGCTTTTAAATTGGCTCCAGCCAGATAGAGGCAGGGCACAAAGACCAGAGTCACGCCAGTGGCAAATAGCACGCCAAAGGCCAGTGAGGCGACCATAGGAATCAGGAATCGCGCCTGCATGCTAGTTTCCAGCAATATAGGAACCAGGCCGACAAAGGTGGTAATAGAGGTGAGAATAATTGGCCTAAAACGTTCGTAGCCTCCTTGAACCAGAGCATTTTTGACACTTAAGCCAGTCTCCCGCAATTGAGTGATGCGATCAATTAGCACCAGATTATCATTCACCACCACTCCCGACACAGCCAGCACTCCCAGCAGCGACAGCATGCTGAAATCCAACCCCATCAGTAGATGACCAAAAATAGCGCCCATAATGCCAAATGGAACTGCCGAGAGTACGCCCATGGGTTTTAGATAAGATTTAAATTCAATCGCCATTAAGATATAGATAACTGCCAGGGCCAGGCCAAACAGCTTGCTGGATGAGGCATAAAACTCCTCCTGTTCCTCCAATTCAGCATCCTTGTTAAGTTTGACCTCAGGGAAAAGCAGCTGCATCTCTGCCGCTATATCAGAGTAGACCAGGTCGGCAATCTCCGTGGCAGACATCTTGTCATCGTCGGGCACAGCAGTGATGCGCACACTGCGCTCACGATCGCGACGATTGATTCTACTATAGCCAGGCACATAGGAAGCCTCTGCTACCGAGTAAAAAGGAATTTCCGCGCCATTGGGCGTGCGAATGCGGACATTCTCCAGGGTATCTACCTGGGCACGATCCTCTTTAGGATAGCGCACCATAACCCGCACATCATCGCGGCCGCGGGGAATTCGCTGAGCCTCTGCGCCATAAAACCCCTGTCGCACCTGTTGGGCTACGTCCGCTAATCCTATACCTAGATTATCGGCGCCATCCTGTAGACGAATATCAATATCAGAGCGACCAGAATGGATATCATCGCGAATATTGCTGGTACCCGGTAGCTGCCCAAGCTGCCGCCTTAAATAATCTGAGGCCTCCTGGAGCTGCACCAGATTAGAAGATGTCAGCACAATAGAGACGCGCCCCGAGGTTGTTCTCGAAAGAGAAGACTGCGCCTCAAAGCTCTTGGCTTCAGGTATCTTGCCAACATAATGCTGCCAGCGTCTGGTAATAAGCGCAGGATCAACCTTGCCGCTGTGTTCAGGATTTAACTCCAGTACCAGGTTGATATTATCGCCCCACATAAATGACAGCTGATTGTTAGTTAGCTTGTCGGTAGTGATTTGCTGGGCGATCTCAGTATCAGTAGCCAGCATGTCGACGGCGCGCTCTGCCCGTTTAATAATTTCCAGTTTGCGCTCTTTAGAGAACCCGTCGGGCATATTGATTTTCAGCTGCATAATGTCTGAAGACACAGTGGGCATAAAACGTTGCTTGATATAACCTGAACCCACCAGAGTGATGGATAGGATAAAGGCCAGCACAAAGCCCACAAGCGTCAGATAGCGCCAGTCCAGAGCCTTGACCAAAAAAGGCTCATAGCTGTTTTTAGCAAAGCTCATCATACCATCGGCAAACCACTGGCGAAGATGGTAGAACCTCAGGCCCAGATGTGATTTAGGCTTGCTCTCTGGTTTCATCTGAGCCAGATGTGAGGGCAGAATAAACAGTGATTCAATCAGTGAGAAGCTCAGTGATACCAGAGTGACTGCCGGTATTCCCCAGAGCATCTTTGGCCAGATGCCAGGTAAAAAAAGCATGGGTAAGAACACAATCATGGTACTTACTACTGCCAGAACCACTGGCTTGGAAATTGCCTGTGCACCTAGCTGGGCCGCAGCCTGACGGTCATAGCCCTCCTGCTGATGGCGGTAGATACTCTCGCCCACCACAATGGCATCGTCGACAATAATTCCCAGAATCAGCAGAAACGAAAACATAGACAGCATATTGAGTGTTAGACCCAGACTGGGCAGAATCCACAGAGCACCCATGTAGGCAATGGCAATGCCCAGAGCAACCCAGAATGCCAGCTGTGGCCGCAGGAAAAGCATCAGCACCACAAATACCAGTACCAGGCCACCCAGCGCATTGCTGGATAGCAACTGCAGACGGCCAGAGAACATAACAGAAAAATCAGCCCAGGTTGCAATTTGCAGCTTGCTGGGGAGATAGCCAGTCTGACTGTCAATATAGTCTTTAACTGCCGAAGTAGTGGCCACCACATCTGGGCTGCTGGAACTTACGCTGACCCCCAAAAATACCGCGGGGTTGCCATTAAAACGGGTAAGAAAGTTGCGCTCTTCGAAGGTATCCGTCACCTCGGCAATATCACTGATTTTAATTTCGGTACCATCGGCACGGCTGGATACTGCGATATTTTTGAAGTCGTCTTCAAAGTAGGCTTGGCCACGAGTCTGAATCTGAATATCACCGGTATCTGCGCGAATGGTACCTGCGGGCAGGTTGATAGAGGTGCGGCGAATAGCATTGACCACGTTATCAAAGGAAATGCCATAGCGCCGCATGTCGACCTCTGATAGCTCAATGGCAATCTGCGATTGCCGAACACCTTTGAGTTCAACATAGTCAACGCTCGACAGAGTGGAGAGGTCATCTCTTATGCGCTCTCCGTACTCCTTGAGTACAGCTTCACTAGCATCGCCATAGAGTGCAACGCGAATCACTTCTTCGCGTATGATCTCTTCCATAACTATGGGGCGTTCGGCGTCGACTGGAAAGCTGATAATAGAGTCAACCCGGCTTTTGATATCGTTAAGCATTTTGTTCATGTCGAAGGCGGTATCAACCTCGACGGTGACAGAACCTCGGCCCTGGCGAGCCTGGGAGGTAATATGTTTTACACCATCGAGGTTGTAGATTGCCTCCTCAATGCGGATAACAATCTGCTCCTCAACCTCTCTGGGCCCAGCACCGGGGTAGGGCATAGTAATGCTGATGTAATTGACCGGAACAGCAGGAAAGACTTCCTTGCCCATATCCTGAGAGCCGAACAGGCCGCCGACCAGAATAAGAATCATCATCAGGTTAGAGGCGACAGGGTTGCGTACAAACCAGGTAATCAGCCCCTTCATGATTCGTCTCCCGCAGCAGCCCCCGGTTCCGGCTCTGAAGCGCCAGCTCTGGCGGTGGGCATCTCAGTATCAGAGGGATTGACCTTCATGCCTGCGATAGCCAGAGCAATACGAGTAGTCACCACTCGGGTTCCTGCCTCAATGCCAACGGCTACAACATTATTGGGGTTGGATCGCAGCACCGAGATAGTCTGAAAATTAAGTTCATTATTCTGGTTCAACACCAGAATCTGATTACCTTTATACACAGCCTGTCTGGGCAAATTAACCGCATCTTCAACTATTTTGCCGTCGATCTGTCCCTCGACAAAAAGACCAATGTTCAGTGGTGGTCGCCCATCATTGCCTGAGGACTTGAAGGGATTTTTTACTTCTGCAACTGCATAGGTCATGCGGCTCTGCACGTCGATAGAGGCATCTGTACGCACAATTTCACCCTGCCACTCGTGGCTAACGCCAGCTACAGCGCTGCGCAGTACTACCCTGGGATAGTTCTGTGCCTGGCTGTCTTCAAAATTGACCGGCAGATCCACCAGCACGGCCTGACGATCTGCCAATGGTAATCGAACCTCCACTACATCAGTACTGTAGACCCTGGCAATTTTGGTTCCAGGCGTTACATACTGGCCTATATTGACAAAGGTCTGACGAACCCGACCCTGAAATGGTGCACTGATAGCAGTGCGAGCCAGATCAAGCTTGGCTTTTTCTACATCGGCGCGGGCAGATTCCAGCGCCGCCCTGGCGGCATTAAGTTGGGGCTGGCGAAGAAATAATTTATTGGCCGTGTTGTCGCCGAGATCCCGCCACTCGCGTTTGGCTTGCCTCGAGCGACCCTGCTCTAGGGCAACCTGCTCCTCGGCTCTGGCCTCCTGAGCTTTGGCCCGAGTCACCGAAAATTCATAGTCTGCTGACTCTATTTGTACTAGCTGCTCATCGCTCGCAAAAAAACTACCATTGGCATAATTATCCGCCACAGAGACAACCCTGCCAGATACCTGGGATACCAGATTAATCTCTCGCTTTGGGGCCACTGTGCCCTGACTGTTTACAGTCATTTTAATTGCGGAGGGGCTGACCACAAGCACATCCACCGGCAGTGGCGGGCGTGGCTTTAACGGAGCGCGTTCGGCCTTGGGTTTTAATAGAGCAAGAGCGGCAATTAAAGAAATACCAACAATCAATACGATAAGAGTGACTTTGCCTTTTTGACTGACCAGTGGCATGAAATTGTGAACCTTTATGATTATTAGTTTTAGGGGTTGCGGAGGTACAACGGCCGACCCCCCGCAGTGGTTGACAGTATACGAGGCTCAAAACTGACTAGATGAGGCTTATTTGCAGGACTATTTGTTTGCAGGGTTATTTCTAGGCAGGGCTATGCCCCAGGCAGTAATCTGCCTATCCAGGCTCTAAAGCGCAGCATAAACTCTGGAGCTGCATAGAAAATTGCGCCTAACACTAAAATATTGAGCAGAGCTATAGCAAGGAAGAACTGAGGAATGGTCCAGCCCAGAATACTTAAAAAGACAATACCCAGCAGGGCTCCGGCCACCATATACATCGCGTTAAAGATATTATTTACCGAGATGACCCGGGCGCGCCTATCGCCAGAAGTGCGTTCCTGAATCATGGAGTACAGCGGCACAATCAGGAATCCACCAAACATGCCAATAAACACCAAGTCGAGCATAATATGCACGCCAGTACCCATGGTCAGGAACTGCATTGGCATTACAGTTTCACCCAGAGGATTGCCTGTCTGATAGGCCATGGAGGTAAAAAACAGATCAATTGCAAAAACACTCAGCCCCAGTCCACCCAAAGGCACCAGCCCCGGCTCCACACTGCCGCTAGAGAACCGATTGCACAGCAGAGCGCCGATGGCAACGCCTACAATAAAGGCAGCCAGCAGTACCGATATCAAGGTGGGATGACCATAGAGTACTGTTACCGCAAAATTGGGTACCTGAGTCAAAAAGGCACCACCGAACAGCCAGAACCAGGAGATACCGAGAATACAGTGAAACACCAGCGGGTTTTCTCTCGCTAACCTGTAATTCTGGGCAGTTACCGGCAAAGGATTAAACCCTATTTGATCATTATTAGTCGAGACTGAGGGCGCATCAGGAATCTGACGGCTGCTCAACCAGCCAGTAATCGCAAAGCCAATAGCCAGTGCGCCCACATAGATTGGCCCCTGATCTGTAGTTACCAGCCAGCCACCAATCAATGTACCCAGCAGGATAGAAGTAAATGTACCCATACCCACCTGCGCGTTGCCCGCAAGTAATTCGTCGCTACCCAGGTGCTGGGGAATAATGGAATATTTGATAGGCCCAAAAAAGGCCGACTGCACCCCAAGCGCAAATAGAATTGCCAGCATCCAGGCAACACTACCCAGCCAGAGTGCAATACAGCCCAGCACCATCAACACAACTTCGGCAAATTTAATACGCCTTATCAACATGGCCTTGTCATAGCGATCTGCCAGCTGGCCGGCTGTGGTCGAGAAAAGAAAATAGGGCAGAATAAACAGGCCGGCAGCCAGATTGGTAATAAAATTAGTCTGACTATCTGAGCCGGCAACAGCGCTGCTAACCACAATTACCAGCAGGGCATTCTTAAAAAGGTTGTCATTGAGTGCCCCCAGAAACTGGGTAACAAAGAAAGGGAGAAACCGGCGCTGAGCAAATAAATGAAACTGGCTCTTGACCACTGCGGCGCTGTCGGACTGCTCCATAAACCTCTCCCCTGGCGACTGTTAATTATTTTATTGGTCAATCTTAGCGACAGTGTACCTGTTTAGCTTAGCTGATAGCCCATCACCGTGGTCTTGCGGCTGCCATAATTTCGCCGCTCCAAATCCACAAAGGTGCGCAATTCATTAAACCCTGTCTTGCGCATCATACCAGCTGAAGCCAAATTTTCCTCATGACGATCAATCAACACCAGCTGCGCTTTGAGTGCTCTGGCGCGATCGATGGTTAGGCGAAGTAATTCAGACCCCAGACCCTGGCCAGCTAAGTCTCGATGTACTGCCACTTCAGACACATAGACAGTGGCGCGCGATTGAGCATACTGATCGTATTTAGTCGGTAGGGCGCCGGGAAAGAGGAAAACACAGAGCCCGACAACCTCATGGTTTTTACAGGCCAACAAAATCTGTCCCTCGCCACCGGCAATCTGAGCAAAGGTCTTGATTACCTCATCGGCGGGCAGATAATTCCATGGGTTTGCACCCTGGTCCAAAAGAAAATCAATGAGAGCCGGGTGCTCATTGGGATGAGCGTTGCGATAGTCAATGACCGCAAATTTATCCATAGTCTTTATATGGCTCGTCAGAGTACCGATTATTCAGGCAGGATACCGAGCTCGCTCCACAGTGCATCGATGCGATCCTTTACTGATTTGTCCATCTCAATGGGCTCGCCCCATTCACGGTTGGTTTCGCCGGGCATTTTGTTGGTGGCATCAAGACCCATTTTTGATCCCAGGCCGGAGACCGGTGAGGCAAAGTCGAGATAGTCGATGGGGGTGTTATCTACCAGCACGGTATCTCGAGTGGGGTCCATTCTGGTGGTCATGGCCCAGATTACATCTTCCCAGTTACGCGCATCCACATCATCGTCGGTGACAACCACAAACTTGGTGTACATAAACTGACGCAGAAATGACCAGACGCCCAACATTACGCGCTTGGCATGACCTGGGTACTGTTTCTTCATGCTGACCACGGCCATGCGATATGAGCAGCCTTCCGGCGGCAGATAGAAATCGACAATTTCTGGAAACTGTTTTTGCAGTATGGGCACAAATACTTCGTTGAGTGCTACGCCCAAAATAGCGGGCTCATCGGGCGGGCGGCCTGTATAGGTGCTGTGATAAATCGGATCTTTGCGATGGGTAATGCGATCAATGGTAAAGACGGGGAATGTTTCTACTTCATTGTAATAACCGGTGTGATCACCAAAGGGGCCTTCTTCGGCTTCTTCTCCTGGATGTAGAAAGCCTTCGAGAACATATTCGGCACTGGCGGGAACTTGCAGGTCGCTGCCAATGCATTTTGTGACCTGCGTTTTTTCGCCCCTTAAGAGGCCTGCAAAGGCATATTCCGACAAAGTATCGGGCACTGGCGTTACTGCACCCAATGTGGTGGCCGGGTCTGCCCCCAGGGCAATGGCAACCGGATAGGGCTTGCCGGGGTATTTTTTCTGGAAGTCGCGATAGTCCAGTGCACCACCGCGATGAGCGAGCCAGCGCATAATTAATTTATTTTTGGCGATCTTCTGCATACGGTAGATGCCGAGATTCTGGCGTTCTTTTTCCGGGCCGCGGGTAATGGCCAGTGCCCATGTCACCAGTGGGCCTACATCGCCAGGCCAGCAGGTTTGGATGGGTAACTGATCTAGATCAACCTGCTCGCCCTCCAGCACAATTTCTTGACAGGGAGCACTTTTGATTTGTTTAACAGGCATATTAAGTACCTGTTTAAAGTCATGGCGTTTTTCCCACAGATCGCGCAGGCCTTTGGGGGGCTCAGGCTCTTTAAGAAATGCCAGCAATGTGCCTACATCACGCAGTGCAGAAACGCTCTCCTGGCCCATGCCCATGGCCACTCGCTCTGGGGTGCCAAATAGATTGCACAGTACGGGTGTGTCGTAGCCTTTGGGGTTTTCGAATAGCAGGGCAGGACCTTTGGCACGCAATGTGCGGTCACTGATCTCTGTCATTTCCAGATTGGGGTCGACTTCCTGGGATATACGAACCAGCTCTCCCCGTTGTTCGAGGAAAGCTATAAATTCGCGGAGGTCGGAATATTTCATAGGGCTTTAGCCTGGGTCACTGCGTCTGAGCTATGATACGCAGCACGCTCTAACTTTGGCGCACTATTTGCGTTTCATTGCGCCAAAGAATTCTGCATTGTTTTTGAAGCCTTTAAGCTTCTCAACCAAAAACTCAGCAGCGCCAAGGTCTTCCATATCATGGAGTAATTTGCGCAAAATCCATACTCGCTGTAGTTCGGATTCATCCATTAACAGATCCTCACGACGAGTGCCTGAGCGGCGCACATTAATGGCTGGGTAGACACGCTTTTCTGCAATCTTGCGATCCAGAATCAGCTCCATATTACCTGTGCCTTTAAATTCTTCGTAGATGACCTCATCCATTTTCGATCCGGTATCAACCAGAGCTGTAGCAATAATACTCAGGCTGCCGCCATGCTCGATATTACGTGCAGCACCAAAAAAGCGCTTGGGCTTTTCGAGTGCGTGGGCGTCGACACCACCGGTGAGTACTTTACCCGAGGACGGAATCACGGTGTTGTAGGCACGGGCCAAACGGGTAATGGAGTCCAGTAGGATCACTACGTCTTTTTTGTGCTCTACCAGGCGCTTGGCCTTTTCGATGACCATTTCAGCGACCTGAACATGGCGATTAGGCGGCTCATCAAAGGTGGAGGCAATAACTTCACCGCGCACGGTACGCTGCATCTCCGTAACTTCTTCCGGGCGCTCGTCGATCAGTAAAACAATAATATGACACTCTGGGTTGTTGCGAATAATCGACTGGGCGATATTCTGCATCATAATGGTTTTACCGGCTTTGGGCGGCGCTACAATCAAGCCACGCTGGCCCTTACCTATAGGCGACACCAAATCGATAATACGTCCGGTTAAGTCTTCAGTTGAGCCATTGCCCGCTTCCAGACGCAGTGGCTGGTCGGGGAATAATGGTGTCAGGTTTTCAAAGAGAATTTTATTGCGAGCATTTTCTGGCGCGTCATAGTTGATCTCATCAACTTTGAGCATGGCGAAATAGCGCTCGCCATCTTTAGGCGGTCTGATTTTGCCGGCGATGCCATCGCCAGTGCGCAGGTTAAAGCGTCTGATTTGGCTGGGTGATACATAGATATCATCTGGGCCAGCGAGATAGGAGGCTCCAGCAGAACGCAGAAAGCCGAAGCCATCTGGGAGTATCTCCAATACTCCGTCTCCGTAAATATCTTCACCACTCTTGGCGTGCTTTTTAAGCAGGGCAAAGATAATGTCTTGTTTTCTTGAGCGAGCTAGGTTGTCCAGGCCTGCAGAGGCTGTCATTTCCAATAGTTCGTCAATAGGTTTTTGTTTTAGTTCTGATAAATTCATAGGTTGGTTTTACATTGCTATAGGATTGAAGGGATTAAGCGACTACGGAAGTCTTAAAATCGGTTGGGTGCTGTTAAAGCCGCATTTGGCGCAAAAAAAGATCAGGATTGGGCGTCAGAACAGGCAAACTTGACAGATATAGCTGAAGTATAGCGCTGGATGCGCAAAGCGCAAGAAAATTTTTATGGCCCTGCTAGCAGGGCCAATGAAAACTTTAGATCTGGGTTTCAACAAACTCCATCAGTTGGCCCTTGGATAGAGCACCTACTTTGGTTGCCTCTACTACACCATTTTTAAGGATTAACAGCGTCGGGATACCGCGCACATTAAATTTAGCCGCAGCTTCTGGATTGCTGTCTACATCCACTTTGCATATCTTGATTTTACCCGCGTACTCAGTGGCGATCTCATCGAGGATTGGCGCAATCATTTTGCAGGGTCCACACCACTCGGCCCAGAAGTCAACCAGGGCTGGGATATCGGATTGCAAAACGTCGGCTTCAAAGCTTGCGTCAGTGACATGGACAATGTTGTCGCTCATGAGGAAGGTGCTCCAGTAGTTAGGGTTTAGTTTAGCGGGCTGATTTTTGGGCATAATAGCATCAGGTTTATGATGGCAACAAACGATTCTAACCCATAACAAGTAAATTTCAGGTGCCCTATGGCGTTTTCGAAGTATCTGCTAATTCTGATAATTGGCTTGGCGGCCGCGACCTTTGTCCTGTTTGATGGCCAGCAGTACCTGTCACTGGCGTTTTTCCGCGATCTCTATACACAGCAGCCGCAGCTGACGGCTCTGGTATATTTCCTTGCTTACATACTGGTCACTGGCCTGTCTCTTCCTGGGGCCGCTCTACTGACCATTGTTGGCGGTATGGTTTTTGGTCTCTGGGTCGGCATAGTTATAGTGTCTTTTGCCAGCAGCATTGGTGCAACCCTGGCCTTTTTGGCGTCGAGGTTTATTTTAAAAGACTGGGTGCAGCGAAAATTTGCTCGCTATCTAGGACCAATTAATCAAGGCATGGAAAAAGACGGAGGCTTTTATCTGTTCAGTCTCAGGCTGATCCCTCTATTCCCATTTTGGGTGATTAACTTGGTTATGGGATTAATGCCGATTAGGGCCACCACTTTTTACTGGGTCAGTCAGCTGGGTATGCTTGCTGGCACCGCGGTATTTGTTAATGCCGGAGTTAGTTTGGGGGCAGTTGAGGAGTTCTCTGCCGTGGGTATTTTAACTCCGCAACTTATTCTCTCCTTTATGCTTTTAGCGCTTTTTCCCTGGGTTGCTCGACAGCTGGTAGCGCTGACTAAACGCAACAGAGCACTGCGAGGTTATCGCCGCCCCAAGCGTTTTGATGCCAATCTACTTGTTGTAGGTGCTGGTAGTGCAGGGTTAGTAAGCGCATACATCGCTGCAACTGTGAAAGCCAAAGTTATACTGGTCGAAAAGGCAGAGATGGGTGGTGACTGTCTAAATACAGGCTGTGTGCCCAGCAAAGCGTTGATAAGAGCTGCGAAGTCTGTAGTGGATATTGAACGTGCAGTACAGTTTGGTGTGGAGGCTGGCGCTCCCAAGGTGGACTTTGCCGCTGTAATGGGACGAGTTCATCAGGTTATCAAAGAGATTGAGCCCCATGATTCGGTTGAGCGCTTTACGGACCTGGGAGTGGACTGCATCTCTGGTGAGGCCAGATTTATCAGTCCCTGGGAAGTACAGGTAAATGGGCGGATCATCAGTGCCGAGAAAATTATTCTGGCAACCGGTGCCAGCCCTATTATTCCGCCGATTCCCGGTTTGGCTGAAATTGAGCCACTGACCTCAGAAAACCTATGGCAGCTGCAAACATTGCCTAAGAGGTTATTAATTGTCGGCGGCGGTGCTATTGGTTGCGAAATGGCTCAGTCTTTTCAGCGTCTGGGTTCTCAGGTGACTTTGGTGGAGGCCATGTCTCAATTATTGCCCAATGAGGATGCAGATCTGGCCACTGGGGTGAGCAATAGTCTCGCCGCGGAGGGTGTACAGATTATGACTCAGCATAAGCTGCTGTCTGTGCAGTCTCAGGGTGCCGGACCCAGCGCTGTTCTGGCAAGCTCAGCCGATGCCCGGGGCAGAGATCACACCAATGTGGAGTTTGACCATATTCTGGTGGCTGTAGGCCGCAGAGCCAACACCTCAGGTTTTGGTTTGCAGCAGCTGGGAGTTGAGTTAAATAAAAATGGTACGGTCAGCGTTGATCAGTATCTGCGCACCAGCTGTCCGACTATTTTTGCCTGTGGTGATGTCGCCGGGCCCTATCAGCTAACTCATGCTGCGGGTCATCAGGCCTGGTTTGCTGGGGTCAATGCACTATTTGGTCAGTTTAAGAAGTTTGCCGTGGATTATTTGCTTATGCCTCAGGTGATTTTTACCGACCCTCAGCTAGCTAGAGTAGGGCTCACTGAGGCTGAAGCTGCGGCTCAGGGTATAGATATTGAGGTTACTCTGTATGACCTGGCAGATCTGGATCGGGCCATTATAGATGGTAATGCCAAAGGCATGGTTAAGGTACTGACCGCCAGGGGCACTGACCGTATTCTGGGTGCCGCAGTACTGGGGCCACAGGCAGGAGAGCTAATTACCCAGTTTGTGACAGCTATTAAGCACAATCTGGGCCTCAATAAGATACTCGCGCTAATCCATAGCTATCCCACTTTGAGTGAGGCCAATAAATATGTTGCTGGAGAGTGGAAGCGCAAACATGCACCCCAGCGGCTACTGCACTGGGTCGAGAAATACTACCGCTGGAAACTGGGCGGTCAGAGTACCCAGAGCGACCGGCCTACCGATTAGCCGCTAGCTAAAATCTGCCATTGGCTCCTGGCCCACCACGGACTGCGGGTCGATATGGATAATAATCTCCGAACCGGGGAACGCCTCTAAAAGGCTCAATTCAACCTCGTCAGAAATTTTATGGGCTTCAAGCAGTGACAGGTCATCATCTAGTTCCAGATGTAGCTGAATAAAGGTCATGGTGCCTGAGTGTCTGGAGCGCAGGTCGTGCAGGCCGCGGGCGCTTTTATGTTGGAGCACCAGTTTTTCAATTTCTTCGCGCTGTGGGTCCGGGAGTTCGCGGTCCATTAGATGGTCGTAGGAGACAGTAATAATTTCCCAGGCGCTGTACAGAATATAGATGGCGATAGCGCAGGCAAACAGCGCATCAAAACCAGCCCATCCCTTCACCGATAGCCACAGAGCCAGTATGACGCTGGCATTCACCAGCAGATCAGTGCGGTAGTGCAGTGCATCGGCGCGAATTGCCGTCGAGTTGGTTTTGCGTATCACATGGCGCTGAAAACCCAGCAATAGCAAGGTAGCTACAATCGAAAACACCATCACTAGCATGCTGGTACCCACGGCCTCAACAGCTATAGGGCTGATAAGTCTGCGCCCGGCCTCCAAAAGTAGAAAGCCGGCCGACCCGGCTATAAACATGGACTGACTCAGCCCAGCCAGAGCCTCGGCCTTGCCGTGACCAAAGCGATGCTCCTTATCTGCAGGTGTCAAAGCGTGGCGCACAGCAACCAGGTTAATCAACGATGCCAGGGCATCCAGCACAGAATCAATCAATGTAGCCAGCAGGCTCACCGAGTCTGACAATCCCCAGGCTACCAGTTTGGCAATAATTAATATCAGCGCCACAGAAATAGATGCATAGGTCGCCAAGCGCAATAGTTTGGCGGTCTCTTGAGGGTCTGTAGATAGGTTTTGGGACTGAGTCATGATGGTCGGCAGTCTAGCAAATTTATAAGACTGGCTGAAGTCATTGGCTCCGACTAGGGATCAACGGGCAGGTTAAAAGCTCTCCAGCACAGTATTTAAAAACTGATAACCGAGCGCTGTTGTGCTGTATCTGTCAGGGTTGGATTCGATCAACCCCTGGTGCTGCAGATTACTGATTTGAGTCTTAATATTGGCCCTGTCCAGACCGGTGCGTGCCGAAAAGAACTCGGCAGGCACACCTTCTTTGAGGCGCAGCCCATTCATCATAAACTCCACCGCCATCTGATCTGGCTCAATGGAATTTTGCTGGGCAATCATCGATTCTTGTCGCGCCAGGTAGTTGTCTGGCTGGCGAGTCTTGCTGGTGCGAACCACTTGATTGTGCTGGGGCAAAGTGATTTTGCCATGGG
>JAYPYO010000005.1:54902-68431 GCA_038135995.1 Porticoccaceae bacterium | reverse complement strand
GCGACACCGCTGCCGATAATTAAAACATCGTAGAGATGATTTTGTTTCATTTTATAGCCACAAAGATTTGACGCAGCATGATAGTATAAGTCCAGCGAAGCTGCGATTAAAATGGCGAACTTATTGACAACTGGCGGGTCTGTCTCTGTGGTCGCTGAAAGTTGTAATTTCTCAGCTAAAAAAATTACCCATAGGCTTGGGAAAACGGATTGCTCCATGACGGAAAATAAAACAGAACCTACTGATCAGCAGTTGGTGGTTAGAGTACAAAAAGGCGATAAGCGCGCATTTGACCTGTTGGTTTTGAAATACCAGTACAAAGTCCATGCCATTGTGGGTCGGTTTATCCGTGATGCAGATGAGGTGGCCGATGTCACTCAGGAAGCTTTTATCAAGGCCTATCGTGCGCTGCCCAGGTTCCGCGGAGACAGCCAATTCTACACCTGGCTCTATCGCATAGCTGTGAATACGGCTAAAAACTACCTGGTGGCCCGCAGTCGCCGCCCACCATCCTCTGATGTAGACTTGGCTGACGCAGAGTACTATGCGGGTAGCGACAGGCTCAAAGATGTAGGTAGCCCTGAAAATCAGCTGTTTCGCGAGGAGTTGGAGGGCGTTATTAACAGGGCGGTGGAAGATTTGCCTGAAGACTTGCGCACTGCTGTGACATTGCGCGAATATGAAGGCCTTAGTTATGAGGATATAGCGGCGGTAATGGACTGCCCCGTGGGCACGGTAAGATCAAGAATTTTCCGGGCTCGAGAGTCGATAGACGTAAGAGTTTTGGATTTAATGGATGGTAATTAGGAATTCGGTGAACCTTTCCAATTAACACCGGTCATACCATCAGACTTTTGAGTTGTAGGTTAGTTGTAGCCTAGCTGCAGGCGAGTTTTTAGCCAGCTGCAAGTCTAAACTTTTAATTGATAAGACCTAATTATAAGCACGAGGTAAGTTAATGAGCGACCAGAAAGAGCGCTTAGCAGAGTCACTCTCGGCCCTGATGGATGGGGAAACAAGCGAGATCGAATTGCATCGAATCCTCAAGGAAGTGGGTATTGAGCAGGATCATGAAACTGACAGTCATGGATCCCATTCATCCTCAGCTGACAGCGCTCGTGGTATTTGGCAGCGCTACAATATGATCTCTGCCTCCATGGCAGGTGAGCCAGTCTCTAAAATTGATTATTCTGCGGCGATTTCAGCGGCAATTGATCAAGAGGGCGCCCATAAAGTCAGCATGTTGAGCAATGTGATGAGTTCTACCGGGCGTTTCGCTATTGCAGCTTCTGTGGCCCTGGTGGCCATTTTGGGCGTTCAGCAGCTCAATGCGCCAGATCCCGCCAGTGCTGATGTCATCAAATTTGCCGAGATGGAATTAGAGAGCACCGAGCGCAGCAGCGGCCCGGCTATTCAGTTTCCCTCCGGGTTTCAGCCCAGTATTCAGGCGCGCACCGTAAGTGACGGTGGCAATAACAAGACCTCTCAGCATCTGGTACCAGTGGTGCAGGTCCGCAAGTCAGAGCAGCGCCAGTTCTCCGATACAGAGCTGCGCAAGTACATGGATGATATTATGCTCAAACATTCAAACAATGCCGCGTTAAACAGTAATCAGGGTATGTTGCCATTTGCCCGGGTTACCAAAGGTGAGGCAGGGTCAGATAAAGAGTAAATTAATGTCACCTAATTACCTGCCGGGTTTGTTGCTAAACCCTGTAAAAAAATACCTCAAACTGGCGGCCCTGATGGCCGCCGTTTTTGCGCATGGGCCATTGATTGCCGAGCAGATGGATTCGGCCTATGACCTGATAGCAAGAATGGCAAAGGCCTCCAAGGAACTTAGCTACAAAGGGCTGTTTACCTACGAATACCGCGGCCAGTTGCGCAGTATTAAAGTGGTGCATCTGGTGCGCGATGGCAAAACCTACGAGCGCATTGTGCATATGGACGGCCCAGAGCGCGAGATAGTGCGTCGAGGGGATAATCTGGGCTGCCTGCGTGCCGCCGACAGGCTGCTGCGTGGCAGTGCACTTAAATTTAATAACAGTTATGCCGAGCTACAGGACCACTATGAATTTTACATTCGTGGTGATGGTCGTATCGCCGGTCGCCAGGTGGCTCTGGTTGAGGTGTTGCCCAGGGATAAGCTCCGCTATGGCTATATTGTTGCCATAGATAAAGACACAGGGTTGATGCTGCAATCAGTGCTGCTAAGTCAGACTGGCAAGCCTCTGGAGCGCTTTCAGTATGTGGATATATCCTTTGCTGCCGACCTGAATAAGTTTCCGCTGTCCTCAGAAATGGCTGAGTCTGAAGATATAGATGTCAATCAATCTGCCTGCCTTGAAACCAATCAGGCAATAGAAACTGTGACCTCGATCTGGGAACCCCAGTGGTTGCCGCCTGGCTTTGTGTTGTCGTCCTATCAGCCGGCGGATGAGACAGGCCAGGAATCCTGGATGTATACCGATGGTCTGGCCGTCTTCTCGGTATTTGTCGACTCCAACAAGGGGACAGATAATTTCCCCCCTCTGGATGCCAAGCTGGGCACTACGGTAGCCGTGTTAACCAAGACTAAATATAACAATCAGCTGTATGCGGTCTGTGTGGTGGGTGAAATACCCCGCTCAACGGCGGGCCAAATTGCCAGTGCCATTAGGCCCAGGGCCAACCTGGGAGTCAAATAAACCGTGCTGCAGGTCGATTAGATGATTATTGAGACTGGCACTGTTGTTGCCCTTGAGTCCGATGCCCTCTGGGTAGAGACCATTCAAAAAACCGCCTGCGAGGCCTGTGTTGCGCAAAAGGGCTGCGGTACTCGCGTCCTCTCCAAGCTGACAGGCAAGACTAATCGTATCCGCGTACTGGCAAACCGTTCCTGTGCCGATCTAAAAATTGGTCAGGATGTCAGTATTGGCATCCCCGAAGACGTTATAGTCAAAGGCTCAATGCTGGTCTATATATTGCCAGTGCTCTGCGCTGTGATAGGCGCCTGGCTGGGTGGCTCGTCTGGTGATCTCGTTTCTATTGCCAGTGCTCTGTCAGGACTGCTGCTGGGTGGTCTAATTGTTAGCCTGCAGAGTAATAAAGCAAGGAACGATTTGCGCTATCAGCCTGTCTTACTTGATGATAGTGGCGCAGTAGAAAATCTAAACTTCCTTTAGCGCCGCCCGCTTTAAATCTAAATACCGGAGAGAGTCTGTGCTCAAGAAATTTATCTTTGTTACCACCATTTCGTTTTTTTTCCTGTCATCGGCCTATGGGCAGCTGCCTGATTTTGCCGATCTTGTCGAAGAGGTCGCCCCTGCGGTTGTCAAGATCAATACAGTGACCAAGGGTCGGGGGCAGCAGTCACAGCAAGCGTTGCCGGATCAGTTACCAGAGATTTTTCGCGAGTTGCTCGAGCAGCGCAATCGTCAGCAACAGCCGCCTCGCCAGGCCAGGTCTATGGGGTCAGGCTTTGTGATTTCCCAGGATGGCTATCTACTGACCAATCATCATGTGATTGACCAGGCAGATGAGATTCAGGTGCTATTTTCTGATCGCCGTGAATACAGTGCCCGGATTATAGGTTCGGATCGTCGCTCGGATTTAGCATTGCTGAAAATCGAGGCCAAAGATTTACCCACGGTGAAATTTGCCGATGCCGACAGTCTGCGTGCTGGCGAATGGGTGCTGGCTATTGGCTCGCCATTTGGGCTCGATTACTCGGTGGCCGCCGGTATTGTCAGCGCCATAGGGCGCAGTATTCCCACCGAAAAGGGTGAAAACTACGTACCCTTTATTCAGACAGATGTGGCGATTAATCCGGGTAACTCAGGCGGCCCGCTGTTTAATCTACAGGGCGAAGTTGTGGGTATTAACTCACAGATTTACTCTAGGTCAGGGGGCTCTATCGGGCTGTCCTTTTCAATTCCCACCAGCGTGGCGCTGTCTGTGGTGGATCAGCTTAAGAAAAATGGCAAGGTGCAGCGCGGTTGGCTGGGCGTGGTGATGCAGGATGTCAATAAAGCTTTGGCCGAGTCTCTGGAGCTGGGCAAGCCCCAGGGCGCCCTGATCAATGCGGTGGAACCTGATGGTCCGGCGGATAAGGCAGGTATTAGCCCAGGTGACGTCATAGTGCGTTTCGACGACGAGGATATTATTGATTCCGGCGATCTGCCCCATGCGGTTGGCGCCATGGTCCCTGGTAGCAAAGCCAAGGTAGAGATTTATCGCGAGGGTAAGCGCAAAACATTGAATGTGGTGGTGGGTGCCCTTGATAAAGATGGCCCGGTCGTTGCCGACAATAACAATGGCAACGATCGCCTAGGCCTTTTGGTAGAGGAGCTGGATGATCAGGAGCGCCGACAGTTACGCCTGCGCGGCGGTATTCTAGTCACCGAGGTGGCTGCCAACTCCGCCGCTGCCAGTGCCGGTTTGAGAATCGGAGATATTATTGTTCAGCTGGGCTACAGCCGTATTGATGATCTGGATGAGTACTTTCAGGTGATTGAGGAATTGCCGGAGAGTACGCCGATCGCCATAAGGTTTTACCGTCAGGGCAGAGCCATATTTAGAACTATCCAGATCGATTGATGCTGGATAGATACAGGGTAACTGCGCCGCTCGAAATATCCCAGTGATAATCGAGCGGCTGGCCCTGTTGTAATAGCCACTGGGCCTTAAATAGGCTAGAATCCGCACGCATTTTTCAACGGCAGCGCAAACACTTTGTCAGATCTCAGTCATATCAGAAATTTTTCCATTATCGCCCATATTGACCATGGTAAATCGACCATTGCCGATAGGTTTATACAGCTCTGTGGTGGGCTTTCTGAGCGCGAAATGGCCGCTCAGGTGTTGGACTCTATGGATATTGAGCGCGAGCGCGGTATCACCATCAAATCTCAGAGTGTGACGCTGCCCTTTACTGCCGCTGATGGCAAAACCTATCAGCTCAACTTTATTGATACTCCGGGTCATGTGGATTTCACTTACGAAGTCTCAAGATCACTGGCCGCCTGTGAGGGTGCTCTGCTTATTGTGGATGCGGCGCAGGGCGTCGAAGCTCAGTCAGTGGCCAACTGCTACACGGCTATTGCGCAGGGGCTGGAAGTGATCCCGGTGCTCAATAAAATGGATCTGCCCCAGGCAGAGCCGGAAAAGGTGATTAACGAGATCGAAAATATTATCGGTATCGAAGCCACCGAAGCTGTGCGCTGCAGCGCCAAAACCGGCGAGGGCATAGGCGAAATTCTCGAAGAGCTGGTCCAGCAGGTGCCTGCGCCTGTGGGCGATGTGGATGCCCCATTGCAGGCCCTGATTATTGACTCCTGGTTTGATAACTATCTGGGGGTAGTATCTCTGGTGCGGGTTATGCAGGGCACTCTGGAGGTCAAGAGTAAAATTATTGCCAAGTCGATCGGCAAAGCCCATGTGGTTGATAGCGTGGGGGTATTTACTCCCAAGCGCAAAGAAACTGGTGTACTCAAGGCGGGCGAAGTGGGCTTTATGGTAGCCGGTATCAAGGATATCCTGGGGGCACCTGTGGGCGATACCATCACCCATCTGAACTCGTCGGAGACTGATGCACTGCCGGGTTTTCAGACCATTAAACCCCAGGTTTATGCCGGTATGTTTCCGGTCGACTCGGACGATTTTGAAGATTTCCGGGAAGCGCTGGCAAAACTTGCGGTCAACGATGCCTCGCTATTCTATGAGCCAGAGAGCTCTGATGCCCTCGGTTTTGGGTTTCGCTGCGGTTTCCTCGGTATGCTGCATATGGAGATTATCCAGGAGCGCCTGGAGCGCGAGTACAATCTGGATCTGATCACCACAGCGCCAACCGTTGTCTACGAGATTATCACCAGTAAAGGTGAGACTCTGTATATCTCCAATCCCTCTGATTTGCCTGATCCAGGTAATATCGAAGAGATGCGCGAGCCAATCTGTGAAGCCAATATTCTGGTCCCCAAAGACTATGTAGGCAATGTGATTTCCCTGTGCGTCGAGAAGCGTGGCGTACAGAAAGATATGCAGTTTATTGGCGGTCAGGTCTCGATACGCTATGAATTACCTATGAGCGAAGTAGTGATGGACTTTTTTGACCGTCTGAAATCGGTGAGCCGCGGCTTTGCCTCGCTGGATTACTCATTTACTCGCTTTGAGGCTGCCTCTCTGGTTAAGCTGGATATTTTAATCAATGGTGACCGTGTCGATGCGCTGGCTGCTATTGTGCACAGAGATCACTCGGTGCAAAAAGGCCGCAACCTGGCCGACAAAATGAAAGAGCTGATTCCCCGGCAGATGTTTGATGTGGCTATTCAGGCAGCTATTGGTGGTAGCGTGATCGCCCGCACAACAGTTAAGGCGCTGCGCAAAAATGTAACCGCCAAGTGCTATGGTGGCGATGTCAGCCGCAAAAAGAAACTTCTGGAAAAACAGAAAGCCGGTAAGAAGCGAATGAAGCAGGTAGGCAGTGTTGAGATTCCTCAGGACGCATTCCTGGCCGTGCTAAAAACCTAATCGAACCTATTGGAGGCAGATCCGGTGGATCTTAATTTCGAACTTATACTCACTCTGATATTTCTTTTATCTGGCGGTTTTTGGCTGCTCAATAAATTTGTCGTCAAGCAGCAAGAGGGCTTGATTGAATTTACCGCCTCTCTGGCACCTGTGCTGGGCCTGGTGTTATTTCTGCGTTCATTTCTGATCGAACCCTTCCAGATACCCTCTCAGTCTATGGTGCCCACATTAAAGGTGGGTGACTTTATTTTGGTTAATAAATGGACCTATGGTATTCGCCTGCCGGTGCTGCGCACCAAGGTCCTGGATATCTCTTCACCAGAGCGCGGCGATGTCATGGTGTTTTTTCCGCCCCATGAAGATCGCTACTTTATCAAGCGTGTTGTGGGTCTGCCCGGCGATACTATTCATGTACTCAACGGTGTGCTGTTTGTGAATGGTGACAAGATGAGTCAGCAGTTGCAGCCCGATATGGGTGAAACTCCGCGCTCTCTGGTGATGACGGAAAACCTCAGCGGTGTCGAGCATCTGATGCAAAAGCGTGCCTCGCCCACCCGTCTAAGTCAAAATTATTCCTCTGTGGTGCCCGCTGGGCATTATTTTATGCTCGGCGACAACCGGGATAACTCCAGTGATAGCCGTGTTTGGGGCCCAGTGCCGGAAGAGCGGATCGTAGGTAAAGCCTTTGCTCGCTGGATGTTCTGGAATAAATTTGCCTCGGTGCCCAGCTTTGAGCGGGCGGGTACAATTAATTAGGGGATTGCAGTAAAGTAAAGCACAGGATTACGGAGCTAATAACAGGGCACAGGGAGCCAGTGATGAAACAGCAAGGAGCTACACTGACATCGACAGTTGTCAGTCTTTTTTTGGTTGGGTTTGCGATCAGCCTGATGTTTAAAATAGGGCCCCATTATCTCGATAACCGGATTATCGCCAGCGCATTGCAACAGGTGGGTCAGTCCGGGCTTGAAGATCAGTCTAGTGCAGAGATAAGACGCAGAAACGCCGATTTCTTTACGATTAATAATGTGCGTGACGTAAAGGCGACAGAAGTAGAGATCAAGCGCAGTATCAAGGGTGTAAAAATCACTCTGAATTACGAGAAACGAATTGAAATGTTTGCCAATGTTGACGTTGTGCTTAAGTTTAACAATCAATACGACAGCGCTGAGCAAACTTATTAACCTGAGGTTTATCAGTGGCAAGCAATGTCCGGCAGCTCCAGGAGCGCCTGCAATATCAGTTTCGTGACCCGGAGCTTCTCAGTCTGGCTCTGTCTCATAGAAGTTGCGGCAGCCGTAATAATGAGCGCCTGGAGTTTTTAGGCGATTCGATTCTGGGTGTCACTGTGACCGACTTTCTCTACCAGCAATTTCCCCAGGCTCGCGAGGGCGATCTCAGTCGCATGCGTTCGCAAATTGTGCGTGCCGAGTCTCTGGCTCAGGTGGCCAAAAAGTTACAGCTGGGTCCCGAGCTCTCTCTGGGGCCAGGCGAGATGAAGAGTGGTGGTCAGCGCCGTGACTCTATTTTGGGTGATACTGTAGAGGCACTTATTGGTGCGGTATATCTGGATAGCGACATGCAGTCTGCCAGCGCCTGTGTGACCAACTGGTTTGCTGACCTCCTGGATGCAGCCTCCGATGCCCAGCCAGTCAAAGATGCCAAGACCGCATTGCAGGAATGGCTGCAACAGCGCTCTAAACCTGTGCCCCAGTATGAATTGGTGAATACTGGCGGCGAGGCTCACAGTCGACTGTTTACTGTAAGCTGCAAAATTGATCAGGTGGATAAAACCGTCAGCGCAACCGCCAGCAGTCGCCGCAAAGCAGAACAGCTGGTAGCAGAACAACTATTGTCAGAATTGGAGCAGGGACTTTGACTGAAGCAAAAACACGCTGTGGCTATGTGGCTATTGTGGGTCGCCCCAATGTGGGCAAATCGACTCTGCTCAACCATATACTGGGGCAAAAGCTCTGCATTACCTCGCGCAAGCCGCAGACCACCAGGCACACTTTACTGGGTATCAAAACCGAAGAGGATCTGCAGATGATTTTTGTCGATACTCCAGGCATACATACCAATCAAGAGCGGGCTATCAATCGGGTAATGAATCGCTCAGCCGCCAGTGTTATCTCCGATGTAGATGTGGTGATATTTGTGGTGGATCGGTTTGAGTGGAGTGAGGCCGACGAATATGTCGCCAAATATCTGGGTAATAATTCTACTCCAGTGATTGTGGCGGTGAACAAGGTCGATATGGTCGAGGACAAAGCAGCTCTGTTGCCCCACTTACAATTTCTATCTAGCAAGGTTGAGGCCGCAGATCTGGTTCCACTGTCAGCGCTGCGCAAAACCAATCTGGATGAGCTGGAAGCCAAGATTAAAACCTATATTCCTGAATCCGAGCATATCTTTCCAGAAGATCAGATCACTGATCGCAGCGAGCGCTTTCTGGCTGCAGAAATTGTCCGTGAAAAAATTACTCGTCAGCTGGGTGCCGAGGTTCCCTATCAGGTAACTGTTGAAATCGAAGAGTTTCGCGCGGAGAAAAAAATTACCCACATCAGCGCGCTGATACTGGTCGAGCGCGACGGGCAGAAGAAGATTATTATTGGCACCAATGGTGAGCGTATTAAGAAAATCGGAGAACAGGCACGAGCTGATTTAGAGAGCCTGCTCGATTGCAAAGTGATGCTCAGAACCTGGGTTAAGGTTCGCAGTGGCTGGTCAGATGATGAGAGAGCACTGCGCAGTCTTGGCTATATGGACGAGTAGACAGTCGTGCGTGTTGAGGCCGAATCTGGATTTGTGCTGCATGTCACGCCCTACAGAGAGACTAGCCTGCTAGTTGATCTGTTTACCAGGCATCAGGGCCGAGTCCGCTGTGTTGCCAAAGGTTTTCGCAAACCCAATAAACGCGGTATTAGTCGCGCCCTGTTTCCCTACACAGAACATCAGTTTAGCTGGCAGGGCAGAGGAGATTTAAAAACTCTGACTGCTGCAGATGCCCTTGGCGCCCCGGTTTTTTTACAGCAGGAGACAGCATTTACCGGGCTCTATATCAATGAACTGCTGTATCGTTTGCTCCATGAGCATGATCCCCATGAATATCTCTATCAACAGTATCGCCAGTTTTTAGAACAGTTGGCGGGCAGTGGCACGGATGAGCTGATGTTGCGCCGTCTGGAAATGTTATTGCTCGACGAGCTCGGCTATGGGTTGGTACTGGACGCAGATATTCAGGGTCAGGCAATTGCGCCCGATCGCCAGTATCAATATATCCCCGAGCAGGGGTTGGTTGCATTAATTAATCAGCAAAACTCTACTGGTGCTCCGCTAAATGGGGCAGACCTTGTGTCCATGGTCAATGGCGACTTCTCCCAGCGTGCCGTTATGCAGGCAGCTAAACAGCTGACCCGCAGAGTGATAGACTTCTATCTGGGCGGCAAGCAGTTGCACAGCAGAGAGCTGTATCGTCAACACCTGATGGCAGCGGCCGGTCAGCCTACCAATAATCAACAATCTCAAGGACAGTCCTGATGGCTCTGGCAGTGGGTACAGATATTGTAGAGATACAGCGCATAGCCAAGGTGATAGCGCGCCAGGGCGACCTGTTTGTAAAGCGTATACTCTGCGACAGTGAGCAGGCTGAATATCAGCGTTTAAATCACAGCGCGGCTTTTTTGGCTAAGCGCTTTGCTGCCAAAGAGGCTGTCGCCAAGGCCCTGGGTACAGGTATTGGTCGTGGCGTGAGTTTTCAGGATATTCAGGTGGTCAATAATGACAGTGGAGCGCCCGCAGTGGTGCTCAGTGGCGGCGCTGCTGAGGTGCTAAAGTCGCTGGGTGGCAGCAAGCTGTTAATCAGCCTCGCCGACGAACAGCAGTATGCAGTGGCCTATGTTATTTTAATTTAAAATACTTATGCCATTTAGTTCTTGGCAATAGCCTCTGCAAAGAGGCGTAGGGCCGCGCTCTGGGGCACAATAGCCAACTTCATTAAAGCTTTTTAATAGGACGCAAAATGACATTGGATTATCCAACTATAGAGCACTGTATTGGCAATACTCGCCTAGTGCGTTTGCAGCGCCTGGCTGGCGAAACCTCAAATACCATACTGGGCAAATTAGAGGGAGATAACCCCGCGGGCAGTGTTAAGGATCGTCCGGCGCTGAGTATGATTCTCAAGGCCGAGCAGCGTGGCGATATCAAACCCGGCGATCGCCTGATAGAGGCCACCAGTGGCAATACAGGTATCGCTCTGGCTATGGTGGCGGCTATGAAAGGCTACAAGATGACATTAATCATGCCCGACAATGCGACAGATGAGCGCAAATGGGCAATGACCGCCTATGGCGCCGAGTTAATTGAAGTCACCCAGGCTCAGGGTATGGAGGGCGCTCGGGATCTCGCCCAGCAAATGCAGGCACAGGGGTTGGGCACTGTGCTCGACCAGTTTAATAATCTGGATAATCCCATGGCCCACTATGAGGGCACAGGGCCAGAGATCTGGCGAGACACCCAGGGCCAGGTTACTCATTTTGTGAGTTCTATGGGCACCACAGGTACCATTATGGGTGTTTCAGCCTATCTAAAAACTCAGAATCCTGAGATTCAGATAATTGGTTTGCAACCGGAGGATGGTGCCTCCATCCCTGGTATAAGACGCTGGCCTCAGCAATATATGCCGGGTATCTTCGATGCAGCAAAGGTGGATAGAGTGATGGATATCTCTCAACAGGATGCAGAAAATGCCATGCGTCGACTGGCTAAAGAGGAAGGGATTTTTTGCGGTGTCTCTGCAGGCGGAGCAGTTGCCGCGGCTCTGGAGCTCAGCAGCAAAGTCGAGAACGCTACCATTGTGACCATTATTTGTGATCGCGGTGATCGCTATTTATCCTCAGGTGTTTACGCCTAAATCGATGGGGCTTTGACTATGGATGCAACCTACAGTATCGCCGACCTGCGCTATTTGATGTCGCGCCTGCGAGATCCGCAAACTGGTTGTCCCTGGGACATCAAACAGACTTACCAAAGCATTACGCCCCATACCATTGAGGAAGTTTATGAGGTGGTCGATGCCATCGAGCGCGGCGATATTGAACACCTTAGTGAGGAGCTGGGTGATCTGCTGTTTCAGATTATTTTCTACAGCCAGTTGGGTGAAGAGGATAATCAATTTGATTTTGATGCCGTAGTCTCTGGCATAACAACCAAGTTAGTGCGACGCCACCCCCATGTATTTCCCGATGGTACATTGCAGTCGGTGCGCGACAGCCAGACGGTTGCCACCGAGGCCGAAATAAAAAGCAACTGGGAGACAATTAAAAAGCAAGAGCGCTCATCAGCTGGGGTTTCTGGCACCCTGGATGATATCCCACTGGCACTGCCCGCTTTGAGTCGCGCTTTTAAGCTTCAAAAGCGAGCCGCGACCAGAGGTTTTGATTGGCCTCAGATTAGCGGGGTACTGGATAAGGTTAAAGAGGAAATCGCAGAGCTCGAACAGGAAATCGCCAATGGCGATGCAGGAGCTATGGAAGATGAAATGGGTGACCTGCTGTTTAGTTGTGTCAATCTGGCGCGCCATCTGGCTATTAATCCAGAGAAATCTCTTGCCCGCGCTAGCGATAAATTTAAGCGTCGATTTCAAGCAATGGAAGCGGCCGTTGGCATAGATCGTTTCGCCGATCTAAGCCTCGAAGAAATGGAACAGCAGTGGAAAAGCGCCAAATGTCTAGAATCGACTTGATCAATAGTCATTATGATTCCAGCGTCCATCTGCCGTGGCCTTCGAGGGTTGTTTGACCTGCTCAATAAGTGTATCGTGAGCGCCCCCTGTGAAAGGCTGAATTAAGTATATCCTCAGCACCCCACAGGCTATAAACCCGTAGCTAAAACCACTCTGGTTGTGATTAAAGGAACGTATTAATGAGATTGATTCTGTTAGGCCCGCCCGGTGCAGGTAAAGGTACCCAAGCTCAGTTTATTACTGAAAAGTATGGCGTTCCCCAGATATCTACCGGAGATATGTTGCGTGCAGCTGTAAAGGCAGAGTCTGAGTTAGGACTGCAGGTCAAAGATATTATGGCCTCGGGTGGTCTGGTATCAGATGATCTGATTATAGCTCTGGTCAAAGAGCGCATTGCTCAACCAGACTGCGCCAATGGTTTTTTATTTGACGGTTTCCCGCGCACTATTCCTCAGGCTCAGGCATTGGTTGATGCCGGTGTTAGTATTCAGTATGTGATTGAAATGGCGGTTGAAGATGAGGAGATTGTTGCTCGTTTAAGTGGTCGTCGAGTGCATGAAAATTCAGGTCGCGTCTACCATGTTCAGCACAATCCCCCTGCACAACCTGGTGTGGATAATGAAACTGGCGAGCCTTTGGTGCAACGAGAAGATGATAAAGAAGATACAGTTCGCAACCGTCTCAATGTTTATCATGAGCAGACCCAGCCACTGGTAAAATTCTACAATGAGCTCGCCGTGACAGATGGCGATGCCCCGACTTTTGCCTCTATTAATGGTTTGGGTCAACTGTCCGATGTTCAGGCTAGAATTGTTGATATCTTAGGATAGAAGTTTAAAAACTAGTTTTTCAAAAACCCAGATAACCCGCCAGCAAAAAATAAAAACTGGTTATATTGCGATAAAAACCTACAAAATCTTGCAGAAAAAGGAGTTTTTTGCTGTATTTTCCCCTGAAAGGTTGCTAAAGCAAATCGCTGGCGATTATCATTCGTGTTCAAATGACTACGCACAGAAGAGCCATGTCAACTTCAGATTCCCCATTATCAAGGTCACGGAGAGCACCAGTGAAAAGTCCAGCAACTAAAAGCACGGAAAAAACTGCACCGGCCACTGTTTCGGCCAAAGCGCCCACTGTCGCGGCAACGGTAAAAAAAGCAGGGCCTAAAAAAGCAGAAGCCAAAAAAGCACCTGCGAAAAAAGCTCCAGCCAAAAAAGCTCCAGCCAAAAAAGTAGCGGCTAAAAAAGCTCCAGCCAAAAAAGTAGCGGCTAAAAAA
>JAYPYO010000005.1:0-54802 GCA_038135995.1 Porticoccaceae bacterium | reverse complement strand
AGCCAAAAAAGTAGCGGCTAAAAAAGCTCCAGCCAAAAAAGTAGCGGCTAAAAAAGCTCCAGCCAAAAAAGCTCCAGCCAAAAAAGTAGCGGCTAAAAAAGCTCCAGCCAAAAAAGTAGCGGCTAAAAAAACGCCAGCCAAAAGAGCTCCAGCGAAAAAGGTAGCGGCCAAAAAAGCGCCAGCCAAAAAGGCAGCCGCCAAGAAATCAGCAGCTCCTAAAGCAGTATCTAAGGCTGTGGCTAAAGTAATTGCCCTAAATTCCAAGATTGCAGCCCAGGCAGCTCGCGTTGACGCTTCGCGTAAAAAGATCGCGGCAGCTAAAGTCAAAGTTGCTGCAAAGGCCAGTGCTGTGTCTCGCAAATCGCTAGCCTCCGCCCGTGCCAATTTCAAAGCAACTAATGGCAAGTTAAAAACTTTGCAGGCGCAATTAAGAGAGGCCAAGAGTGCTCAGCGCGTTGCGCAGATTATGTCAGCTGTTACCAGTGCACAGGCAAAAGGTAGTGCCGCCGTAGCATCTCGCACCGCTAGCCTGGAGAAGAAGTCTAAGGCTGATCTTGCCGCAGCAATGAAAAAATATGAAGCCAAGTGGTTAAAGGCTCGTGCAGCGGCCAATGCCAAGAAAGTAAAGGCAGCTGAAAAGGCGGCTGCGGCTGCTGTTAAAGCGGCAGAAAAGAAAGCGGCAGCCAAGGTAAAAGCAGAGGCTGCTAAAGCCAATGCCAAATCTAAAAAGAAAGCTGCAGCGGCCAAGCCGGCTGCAAAAAAAGTAGCAGCCAAAAAGTCAGCGGCTAAGAAGGCTGTTGCAAAAAAAGTAGCGGCCAAGAAGCCAGCAGCTAAAAAAGTAGCTGCAAAAAAAGCTCCCGCCAAGAAAGCAGTGGCCAAAAAGCCAGCGGCTAAAAAAGCTGTGGCGAAGAAAGCGTCTGCAAAAAAGCCAGCGGCTAAAAAGGCAGTAGCCAAGAAGCCAGCGGCTAAAAAGGCAGTAGCCAAGAAGCCAGCGGCTAAAAAAGCTGCGGCGAAGAAAGCGCCTGCAAAAAAGCCTGCAGCTAAAAAGGCTCCAGCCAAGAAATCCTGATAGTCTAATTGGCCTGAGACCTGTAAAATCCCTCACCACTGGTGGGGGATTTTTTTTGCCTGCCGATTATTGGATTTGTGATGACGTCATTTTTAACCATTGAAACATCTACCCCGGCCTGCTCTGTCGCACTGCAGGTCGATGGTGTTATGAGGTATAAATATTCTCAAGAGCCGCGCTCCCACACTAAATTGGTGATGGCTATGGTTAATGAGCTTGTTGCTGAGGCAGGGTTAACAGTCGCGGATCTAGATGCCATTGGCGTCACTGTGGGTCCAGGGTCATTTACTGGCTTGCGCATAGGCTTTGCTACAGTTCAGGGCCTGGCTTTTGCCGCCGATCTGCCAGTGGTGGCTGTTTCAACTCTGCAAACCCTGGTCGCTACCTATTTGCGCAGCTGCCCTGAGCAGCACAATATTCAGGCCACCCCCATTGTTGCTGTGCTGGACGCGCGCATGGGGGAATACAATCTGGGTAGTTATGTCTCGACTGTTAATGGCGAGCTCAGTGCATTGGCCGAAGATCAGCTTCTCAATGGCGACCAGGCTCTGGCCTTTATAGAAAAGCATCAACCCGAGGCTATTGTGGGTGAGGCCGGGCAGTTGCTGGCCGCTGACTCCGACTGGAGTGATAGGCTGGTACAGGTATTTCCCTCAGCTGTGGATCTGTTGGCTGTGACTGCAACTGAATATGCGGCAGGACGGGCGCAAGCAGCAGAATCCATTGAGCTGGTTTATCTGCGTGGCACTGAGTCCTGGCAGAAAAGAAAACGGCTTAGGGAAGCATAGATTATGGATATGGTACAGGCTGTTTGGCTGGCAATAATTCAGGGGCTAACTGAGTTTTTACCTATTTCAAGCTCGGCTCATCTGATACTGCCCGCACAGATTCTGGGTTGGCCCGATCAGGGGTTGGCGTTTGATGTGGCAGTACATGTAGGTTCATTTGTAGCCGTGGTGATTTATTTTCGCCACGATCTTCAGCAGTTAATTATGGCCTGGTTTAAAAGCTTGCCCGTTAAGGCGGCGGGTACTCCGGAGAGTAGGCTGGCCTGGTGTATTATTTTGGCGACTATCCCCGCTGGTCTTGCCGGCCTGTTGCTGGGTGACTTTATAGAAGCCAATCTTAGGTCTATGGCAGTGATTGCGGTGACCACCATAGGTTTTGGACTTTTGCTTGGCTGGGCTGATACGCGTCAGCGGGGAGTAAAAACCGTTGATCAGCTGAGTTGGAAGTCCGCCCTTGTAGTGGGTGCTGCCCAGGCTCTGGCGCTGATACCCGGAACCTCCAGATCAGGAATAACCATGACTGCTGCACTGGCACTGGGTTTTGATCGCACCACGGCTGCGCGCTTCTCTTTTTTACTGTCTATCCCAATTATCACTCTAAGTGGCGGCTACAAGGCCCTGCAGCTGATGGATCAGACACTGGTGCCCTGGACAGAAATTTTGCTGGGTACTGCATTATCAGCAGTAACGGCCTATCTCTGTATTCATAGTTTTCTGCGTCTGGTCGAGCGTGTCGGTATGATGCCATTTGTGATTTATCGCCTGATACTGGGTGGCTTTCTAATCTATCTCATAGGGAGCTAGGAAAATAATGAGCGCCGTTAGCATCGCATTTATTGGTCTGGGTGTTATGGGCTATCCCATGGCGGGTTGGCTCAGCACCAATGGCCACAGGGTGACAGTCTATAATCGCACCACAGAAGTTGCTGAGCGTTGGCTCAGCCAACACAGTGGCGAGCTGGCCCAAACTCCCTGACAGGCTGCTGCTGTTGCAGATATTATTTTTACCTGTGTAGGCAATGACGATGATCTGTCTCAAGTAATTTTGGGTGAACAGGGTGTTATGGCGGGTATTAAAGGCGGCTCTGTATTGGTTGACCATACCACCACATCCGCAGAACTTGCTAAGCAGATAACTGGGATTTGTCAGGCTGCCAATTGCAGATTTATTGATGCTCCTGTGTCCGGGGGGCAGCAGGGTGCCGAGAATGGACAGCTTACAGTGATGTGCGGTGGTGACGCACAGTGCTTTGCCGAGGTCGAGCCCCTGCTGAGCTGCTATGCTAAGGCGGCTCAGTTAATGGGTCCCAACGGCAGTGGCCAGCTGTGTAAGATGGTCAATCAAATATGTATTGCCGGACTGGTGCAGGGGCTGGCTGAGGGGTTAAATTTTGCCCAGCGAGCTGGTCTGGATGCCCATCAGGTGGTTGAGGTAATCAGCAGAGGTGCGGCCCAGTCCTGGCAGATGGAAAACCGCTATAAAACCATGCTCGCGGGTGAGTATGAGCATGGCTTTGCCGTGGAGTGGATGCGCAAGGATCTGGCCTACGCGCTGGCAGAGGCAGACAATAATGGTGCTGAGTTACCGGTGACCGAGCTGGTCGATCAATTTTATGCTGAGATCCAGGAGCTTGGTGGCAACCGATGGGATACCTCAAGCCTGTTGGCCAGGCTTGTGGCCCATAACAAGACGGAAACAGAGACTAAAGGATAACTGATATGATTGATCAGACTCAGCAGTACAATGCTGATTTAAGTGCATTTCTAGATGCCTCACCTACACCATTCCATGCCGTCGCTAGTATGAGCAAGCTGTTGGAGCAGGCCGGATACACTCAGTTAGATGAGTCTGAGGCCTGGGATCTCAAGGCGGGGGACAAACATTTTGTCACCCGCAATGGCTCTTCTATTATCGCCTTTGCAGTGGGCTCACAGCCTCTGGCCAAGTCAGGTATACGTATGGCCGGAGCCCACACCGACAGTCCCTGTTTAATGGTTAAGCCGCAGCCAGAAATTAATAAGGCGGGCTATTTTCAGCTGGGTGTGGAGGTCTATGGTGGAGCACTGCTGAACCCCTGGTTTGATCGTGACCTGTCTATTGCCGGGCGCCTGGTATATCGCGATGCGCATAAGCAGCTCAAACAGACCACTGTGGACTTTGAGCAGCCTGTTGCCATGATTCCCAGCCTGGCAATTCATCTGGATCGAGAGGCTAATACCGGGCGTACGGTAAATGCTCAAAACCATATTCCCCCAGTACTTATGATGGCTCCGCAAGACGAGACGGCAACTGATTTTCGCAGCCTTTTGGCCGATAGATTTTTACCTGCCAAGTCAGAGGTGCTGGACTTTGAGCTGTGCTTTTACGACACCCAGTCAGCGGCTATGGTCGGTTTAAAGCAGGAGTTTTTGGCCTCTGCTCGACTGGATAATCTTCTCAGTTGCTATGTGGCCACCCAGGCCCTGTTGGCGGCCGATGGCACCAATACCAGCCTGATGGTATGCAATGATCACGAAGAGGTTGGCAGCGTCTCGGCTATTGGTGCCGACGGACCCTTTCTCGAGGCGGTGGTAGAGCGTATTGTGCAGGCCGATGGCGGCAGCAGCCTCAACTCTGTAGCCGATCGCTCGTTGATGATTTCCTGTGACAATGCCCATGCAGCCCATCCCAATTTTGCCGATAAACATGATGGTGCTCATATGCCATTGCTCAATGGAGGCCCGGTCATCAAGGTCAATGTTAAGCAGCGCTATGCCACCACCAGCGTCACCTCGGCTCTATTCAGGCAGCTCTGTGACCAGGCTGATGTGCCGGTGCAAACCTTTGTCTCGCGCAGTGATCTGGGCTGTGGCAGCACTATTGGTCCGATCACCTCATCCAGGTTGGGTATTCCCACTCTGGATGTGGGAATACCTCAGCTGGCTATGCACTCCTGTCGCGAGATGACTGGATCCGAGGATCCGCAGCGACTGAGCCGCGTGCTGGAAGGGTTTTTTAATCTCCAGGGACATTTAGCCATAGAGGTTGAGTAAGCGATTGTCTATCATAGCGCCCCAGAATAAACAGCCCATATTAGGTTACAGTCTATGAGTAAGAAGCGTGTTTTAACTGGCATTACCACCTCTGGCACTCCGCATTTGGGTAACTATGTGGGGGCTATTAGGCCTGCTATTGAGGCCAGTCGCAGCGGAGCCTTTGAGTCGTTTTTCTTTCTCGCCGACTACCATGCACTGATCAAGGCCCAGGATCCAGATCTTGTCCACCAGTCTACCTTAGAGATTGCTGCGGCCTGGTTAGCCCTGGGGCTGGATACCGACAATGTAACCTTTTACAGGCAGTCAGATATTCCCGAGATTCCCGAGCTGACTTGGCTGTTAACCTGCATGACGGCCAAGGGCATGATGAATCGCGCCCACGCTTACAAAGCCTCTGTGCAGGCCAATATTGAAGCCGGTGAAGACGAGGATATGGCGATTACCATGGGGCTGTTTAGCTACCCCATACTGATGGCCGCGGATATCCTGATGTTCAATGCCCACAATATTCCCGTGGGCCGAGATCAGATTCAGCATGTGGAGATGGCGAGGGATATAGCCCAGCGGTTTAACCACCATTATGGCGAACATTTTGTCTTGCCTGCCGCCCAGATAGACGATGACGTGGCGATTTTGCAGGGCCTAGATGGCCGCAAAATGAGCAAGAGCTATGGCAACACCATTCCTCTGTTTCTCGGCGAGAAGCAGTTAAAGAAGCATATCAATAAAATCAAAACTAACCTATTGGAGCCCGGTGAGCCCAAGGACGCCGACAGCTCTGCGGTATTCCAGATCTGGCAAGCCTTTGCCAGTCAGGATCAGATCTCCGAGATGCGCGCCGAGTTTGCCAATGGCATAGCCTGGGGAGAAGCCAAGCGTCAGCTGTTTGAGTTGATCAATGAGCAGTTAAAGGCACCCAGGGATGAATATATGCGCCTGCTGGAAAACCCTGGAGAAGTTGAAGCCGTATTACAGCAGGGCGCAGTGAAAGCACGCGAGCATAGCTCAGAGCTTGTAGCCAAAGTGCGCAGCGCTGTGGGTATTCGTCCGCTGGGGTAGTTTTACTCTGGTTGCCAGCGCCGCTTGCTGTATAATGCGCGCCGGTAAAGAGTTTGGTTTATCGAGCACAGATATTGTTTATACCCATAATACTGTGCAGATAATTTTTATGGGAAAGATGAGTCTTATAGGATCAACAATGAGTCAACTACGAATTTTTGTATTAATCAGCATTGCCTCTGTAGCCCTGCTGGGCTGTAGCGCCAAAGAAAACTCAGAGCTCACTGCGGCGCAGGAAGAAGCGGTTGCCGAGCGCATTGCACCTGTGGGCCACGTGGTAAAAGCGGGCCAGGTTGTGGCTGTGGTTGCTGGTGGAGGCGCTGAGCGTGCCGGCAGCGACATCTATGGCACCAACTGCATGGCTTGTCACACCTCTGGGGTTGCCGGAGCTCCTATGCTGGGTGATGCAGCGGCCTGGACGGATCGCCTGACCAAAGGTATTGAGACTGTGTATACCAATGCGATTAATGGTATCAATGGCATGCCAGCGCGCGGTACCTGCATGGACTGCAGCGACGACGAAGTGATTGCCGCGATTGATTATATTCTGGATAACAGCAAGTAGTTTTATACCAGCAATAAAAAACCCCACCCTGTGAGTAACAGTGTGGGGTTTTTTGTGCCCGCAGCAATCTAGCTAGGCTTGGGGACCTGCATCGATAATATCCTGGGACGGTGCAAAGCTCTGAATATTCTCAGCAAACAGCTTGGCGAGGGTTTCCGCCTGCTTGTCGTAGTCTGCAGGGTTGTCCCAGTTATTGCGCGGATTTAGATAGGACTTGTCTACGCCTGGAATCTCCAGAGGAATATCCAGATTCAAAAGATCCAGATGTTCAGTGGCGGCGGTTTCCAGAGAGCCATTGGTTATGGCACTGACCACAGCGCGGGTGACCGGAATCGGGAAGCGATTGCCCGTACCCTTGGAGCCGCCAGAGCCCCCGGTCCAACCTGTATTTACCAGATATACTTTAGAGCCAAATTCTTCAATACGCTTCATCAGTAGCTCGGCGTAAACACTGGCCGGGCGCGGCATAAACGGCGCGCCAAAACAGGTGCTGAAAGTGGGATGGATACCAGCTTCGCCACCCATCTCAGTGGAGCCAACCCGGGCTGTGTAGCCACTCAGGAAGTGATAGGCCGCCGCTTCTTTTGAAAGCAGAGAGACAGGCGGCAATACGCCGGTGACATCACAGGTTAGAAAGATTATGTTTTTTGGCTCACCGGCTTGATTCTCCAGGCAGCGTTTTTCTACGTGCTCCAGGGGGTAGCTGCAGCGGCCATTTTCAGAGATGCTGGTATCGCAGTAGTCAGCGAGACGGGTTTTATCGTCCATCACCACATTTTCAACAATGGCACCAAATCTGATCGCGTCCCAGATAACCGGCTCATTTTTTTGGCTGAGATCTATGGTTTTGGCGTAACAGCCGCCCTCCAGGTTAAACACTGTACCTCGTCCCCAACCATGCTCATCATCACCGATTAGGAATCGATCGGGATCAGCTGACAATGTGGTTTTACCCGTGCCCGAGAGACCAAAAAACAGCGCGGTATCACCGTCATCGCCAACATTGGAGGCGCAGTGCATAGGCATCACATCTTTTTCTGGCAGCAGGAAATTCTGCACAGAGAACATTGCTTTTTTCATCTCACCGGCGTACTTCATGCCGGCCAGCAGGACTTTGCGCTTGGCAAAGTTAATAATTACCACGCCTTCGCTATTGGTGCCGTCGCGCTCCGGGTCACAGACAAAGTTTGCTGCATGGAGAATTTTCCATTCTTCTTTGGCGGCGGGATTATATTTCTCGGCGCGAATAAACATATTGCGCCCAAACAGAGCGTGCCAGGCGGTTTCTGTAGTCACTTTGACTGGAATATAGTGGTTGGAGTCCTGTCCCACATGGAGGTGGGAGACAAAGCGCTCCTTGTCAGCCATATAGTCTGCGACACGGCTCCACAGGGCGTCGAATACAGTAGCTGAGATAGGGCGGTTGACTGAGCCCCAGTCGATGGCGTCAGATGAGCTGGGCTCATCGACAATAAAGCGGTCTGCAGGTGATCTACCGCTGCGCTGACCTGTGGTGGTTACCAGCGCGCCGGTGCTACCCAGCCTGCCCTCACCATGTTGAATTGCAATTTCTACAAGCTCGCTAGAGCCCAAATCTGAATGAATTGGTGCTTCGGTCATTCTCTTCCTCTCTTCCCAAAGTGAAAAAAAACTGTGTGGATCCTCCGATCCGGTGACATAGTATGCCAGAAACTGTTTTTCTTAGTTGTCTTTTTAGGTCTCTCCTCAATATACCGGGCATCTGGCTAAATGATTGAAGCCCGAACCTAGAGTTAATGCAGGGTTGGCGGCTCTGAGCTAAACATTGCCTCCACGTCCTGGTCACTGAATTGGTACTGTTCGTCACAGAATTCGCAGGTGATTAAAACCGAACCCTGTTCCTCGACAATATCGCGCACCTCGGCGGCACCCAGCGAGACCAGAGCGCGCTCAGTTCTCTGCCTGGAGCAGCTGCAGAAAAAATGTAGTGGCTGATGCTCGAACAGCCGCACGCCGTCCTCGTGAAACAGTCGATACAACTGCTCACTGTGGGACAGACTCAGCTGTTCTTGTGTTTTTAATGTGTCCATAAGTGCACTGATATGCTGCCAGTCCGCTGCAATTTTGTCGGCCTGCTGAGTGCTGGGCATCTGCTGGATCAGTACGCCAGAGGCGACTTGGCGATCGGCACAGAGTTTGATCTGAGTGGGCAGCTGTTCAGACTGGTTGAAATAGTGCTCCAGACACTGGCTGAGATTATCGGCGTCCAGAGGCACTATGCCCTGGTAGCGCTCTCCACCCTCAGGCTCAATGGTGATGGCCAATGTGGCGCTGCCTAAAAAATCTTGCAGGCTACAGCCACTGGCCGCCGCTGCGAGATCTCCGCGCACAATCCCGCGCAGTTTATTGCCCTGAGTGCATTCAGCCATGATGGTTTTTATGGGGCCGGCGCCGGTAGCCTGTATGGTAATAATGCCAGGATACTTTAATGTGGCACTGAGCAAGCTGGCGGCCACCAGAAACTCTCCGAACAGTGCTGCCACTGCGTCAGGGTACTGTTTTTGCGCCAGAATGGCCTGATAGCTGGCAGCGAGTGAACTTATTTCACCGCGAATATCAGTGCCGTCGAAAAGGAATTTTTGCAGGGTATCGTGATCGCTCATAGGGGGCGCATTGTACTGCAATATGGGGCTTCGGGAATGCTAATTATTCAAAAATCGATGAATTTGACGGCGCTGTTTTTTGTTGGGCCGCTCACTCTGGGGCATCGAGTTATTAAAGGCTTTGCGCTCGGCGGCACGCTTTTCTCGCAGCTCGATACTCTGCTCGGTCTCGCGATATAGCAACTGGGCCTCAGAGGCACCGCGGCGATGCTCTGACAGAGCTATGACCTCGACGGTTTTGTCGTCAAAGCCTTGGCGAATACAGATAACAAGCCCGGTTTCCAGCAAGCGGCTGGGTTTGGATTTTTGGCCATCGATATGCACCTTGCCATTTTCAATAGCAGCCTTGGCCAGCCCACGAGTTTTGAAAAAACGCGCAGCCCAGAGCCATTTGTCGATTCGCACTTTGTTCTGGTGTGAATCATCCATCTGCATCCCTGCCTGTGCTGAGATTTAAGATTTGCGAGAAACTCTGAATAGCGGGAAAGCCAAAGTAGGGCCGGGCCTGTTGCTGGCTATCTGGGGTCTCTATGGCCAACAGATGGGCTATGCCGTAGGCCTGTGCCGAGCGCAGCACTGGCTCAGAATCATCGATAAACAATGTTCGAGAGGGGTCAAAGGGCACATTTTGCTGCAGCTGTTGCCAGAAGCGCTGATCTTCTTTGGGGCAGCCATAATCATGGGAAGTAATTACTAGATCCAGCAGGGGTTGAATGCCGGTCACGGCAAACTTGATCTCGACACTGTCGGGGTGGGCGTTGGTAATCAGCACGCGGTTTTTCCCTCGGTGACCCAGCGCGCTGAGAAAATCCAGGGTTTGCGGACGCTCATTGATCAGGTGCTGGATTTCGCGTTTGAGATCCACAATGTCCATATCCAGCTCGCGGGACCAAAATTCTGTGCAGTACCAGTCTAGAGTGCCCTGTTTATCTGCCAGGCGCTGGGCAATATCTGGAATCGCCTGAGCCGTGGACAGGCCATGTTTCTCGCCATAGCGGCGGGGCAGATGTTGCATCCAAAAGAAGCTGTCAAAATGCAGGTCTAACAATGTACCGTCCATATCCAACAGCACAGTATCTACCTGATCCCAGCTAAATTGACGCGCCCAGTCGAGTATCAAAAAAGATCCTCCGGCAGTGGATTGTCCACTGGCACCTGATTACCGATGTCCGGAAGCTCTGCCACGTTGGTCTGCTTAAAGAATTCAAAGATACCCTCTTGGTGGGGCGCGATGCGCTCACCGGTCTTGGCATCAATTTTGACCATCACAATTCCGGTTGGCTGGGGCTGGATAACCTCGGGCTTGCCAGCCAGGGCACCGCGCATAAAATCGATCCAGATGGGCAGAGCTGCAGAGCCCCCATACTCGTTGCGCCCCAGCATGCTGTTGTCATCAAAGCCCACCCAGGTGGTGGTTACTAGATGAGGGGAGTAGCCGGAGAACCAGGCATCTCTTGGGCCGTTAGTGGTTCCAGTTTTACCTCCCAAATCGCTGCGTTCAAGCACCTTGGCCTTGACGCCTGTGCCGCGCAAAATTACGTCTTTGAGCATGGAGTCTATTAAGAATGCACTCTGCTTATCGATCACCTGCAGAGCTGGAGTAATCTCGCCACTGTCGGTATTTTGCAGTGCCTGGGCTATGGCTTCCCAGCTGTCCTGTTCGCTGTCTGCTGCAGATTCCTGGGCCAGATTGTTGAGTAATTCTTCGAGTTGCATATCGACGCTGAGCTCAGCCGAGGTATCCTCTGCCGCGTCGCTATCACAGGGATCACAGACAGTGGCTGGGCTGGCTTGGAAAATAATATTGCCATCGCGATCTATCACCTTGTCGAGAATATAGGGTTTTACCTGATAGCCGCCGTTGGCAAATACTGCGTAGCCAGCGGCAATATCCAGCGGCGTCATGGCATGGCTGCCTAGAGCTAGTGATAGATCCAGAGGCATCTCGGCGGTATCGAAGCCAAACGCCTGCAGGCCCTCCAGGGTGCGATCTATGCCCATGCGCCGCAGTAGACGAATTGAAACCAGATTGCGCGAGCGATACAGGGCTTCTCGCAAGCGAGTGGGGCCATAAAACTTGCCGCCATCATTTTCCGGCCGCCACAGGTCTTCCAGCTTGCTGTCGTTAAAAACCACCGGTGCATCATTGATCAGAGAGGCCGGTGTAAAACCATTGCGCAGTGCCGTGGTGTAGATAAAGGGTTTAAAGTTGGAGCCGGGCTGGCGGGTAGCCTGGGTGACCCGATTAAAGCGACTCTGGCGATAGTCAAACCCACCCACCAGAGCTCTGATACCGCCATTTTCCGGCGCCAGCGCGACCAAAGCAGCCTGGGCTGCGGGCAGTTGGCCCAGACTGACTCTATTGTTTTCGTGGCGCTGAATACGAATAACATCTCCCGGGTTGAACAGCTCGAGGGCCGAGGCAATGGGTGCAGTGCGGGCATTGACAGTCTTGTAGATGCGCAGGGCTTCGAGACCATCGGCCCAGTTTAATGGCAGGGTTAAACCGTCTCTGGTCAACACCATCAAATGATCCTCGAGAACCTCGGTGACAATGGCAGGTTCCAGGCCTCCGTAGACCTTGGCTCGCAGTGCTTCGGGCCAGTCTTCCTCTGCCAGTGCTGACTGCTCCACACCGCGGTAGCCATGGCGTTTATCATAGGCGATGATACCCGCTTGCAGCGCCTCAACGGCATGGCTCTGCATGGTTGAATCCAGAGTGGTAATGGCGGTGTAGCCCTCTGTATAGGCTTGCAGGCCAAACTTGTCGATCACCTGTTGGCGCACCATTTCGGCGGCATAGGCCGCGTCCAGCTCTGATATTGAACCATGATAGCTGGCGTTATCCACTTCGTTGATCGCCGCTTCATACTGCTCCCTATCTATATTACCCAGTGATAGCATGCGGCCGAGGATCCAGTTGCGGCGCACCATGGCCCGCTCGTTATTGGCTAGAGGATTGTATCTGGAGGGTGCCTTGGGCAGACCAGCTATGGTGGCAATCTCCGCCAGACTGAGCTGATCCAGAGTTTTGCCGTAGTAGACCTGTGCTGCAGCGCCCACGCCATAGGCGCGATTACCCATATAGATCTTGTTGGTGTAGAGGGACAGAATTTCCTCTTTGCTGAGCTCTTCTTCAATTCTGAAAGATAGCAGTATCTCGTTGAACTTGCGGGTGAATTCCTGGCGCTTGCTGAGAAAAAAGTTACGCGCCACCTGCATAGTAATGGTGCTACCACCGCTGCGGATAGAGCCCGTGGTCACCAACTCAAAGGCGGCGCGCGCCAGTCCTGAGATCACAATGCCCCGATGTTCGAAAAAGCTGTCGTCCTCAGCGGCGAGAAAGGCATCAATCATTGGCTGGGGAATTTCATCAAAGCTGACCGGCGAACGCTTCTTTTCACCGAATTCGGCGATAACTTTCAAATCTTGTGAATGAATTCGCAGTGGAATTTGTAACTCGATCTCCTTTAGTTCCTCGACTGATGGCAGTTTTGGGCTAAGGTACAGGTACAAACAGGAGGCCACCATTAGGAAACCACCGGCCCCCAGTATGGCGAGGATCGATAAATTCTTTAGCAGGCTGCGTTTTTTAATGGACACTATTTTCAGGCACCGAAAAAATGAACGTCTATTATAAGGTGTAGAGAATGTGAAGTGCATCATTTGCAGACTTAGGAAACATTGTTAATGTCATTTCTCGCCTGGGACGGCACCTACTTACCGAGTCTACCAAGGATGATAGCTGTAACATGAGCTTTTTAGATTTCTTATCAAAACCGACCAGACCCCTTGTGGGCCTGGATATCTCTTCCTCTGCGATTAAGCTTATCGAACTGAGTAAGTCAGCCGATGGCTATAAGGTAGAGGCCTACAGAGTAATGGCGCTGCCCGCCAACACCATGGTCGAAAAAAATATAGCCGACATCCCCGCGTTGGCAGATACCTTAGAAAAACTGGTAGCCAGCTCCGGCACCAAGCTTACAGATACCGCGGTTGCAGTCTCAGGTTATTCAGTGATCACCAAAGAAATTGAGCTGCCGGCTGGTCTTACCGATTTGCAGATGGAAATGCAGATTGAGGTGGAGGCGGATCAATATATCCCCTATCCAATGGAAGAGGTGGCATATGATTTTGATGTTATAGGCCCGGTGGAATCCAATGAAGACCTGGTCAAAGTTCTTTTGGTTGCCTGTCGTCAGGAGAATGTCGAGCACCGCCGCGAGGCACTGGAGATGGCAGGGCTCAACCCCAGAGTGGTAGACGTCGAGGGTTTTGCCATCGAGCGCGCCTATCAGCTAATGGCCAGCCAGCTCAATCAGTCTGATGATCAACTGGTGGCGATCGCAGATATTGGCGCCACCATGTTTACCTTTACCGTGCTTGAGCAGGGCAAAACTATCTATACCAGAGAGCAGTCGTTTGGTGGCAAACAGCTGACCGAGGAAATTCAGCGACGCTATGGACTGTCTTGGGAAGAGGCGGGAGAGGCCAAACGCAAAGGTGGCTTGCCAGAGGAATATGAGGCCGAGGTGCTGCAGCCCTTTGTCGACTCCCTGATTCAGCATATCAGCCGCTCACTGCAATTTTTTTATTCCTCCAGCAATTATAGCGAAGTAGACCAGCTGCTTTTGGCAGGTGGTGTGTCTGCGATTCAGGGGCTGGTAGCCCAGGTTGAGGACGCTCTAGGGTTGCCTGCAGAGGTAGCTAACCTATTGGCTGGTATGGAGGCCAACAGCTCCATTAACACCTCGGCTCTGGCTAATGATGGCCCGGCAATGATGCTTGCTGTGGGTCTGGCGCTGCGAGGTTTCGAATAATGTCACAAATCAATTTATTGCCCTGGCGCGAAGAGGCTCGCGAGCAATTAAAAAAGGAATATCTGGGCTTGCTGGGCCTGGTCGCCATAGGTGCGGCTGTACTGCTGTTTATCTGGATTACTGTCGCCATGGGTCAGCTGGACAATCAGAGACAGCGCAATAGCTACCTGGAGATGAATATTGCCGAAATGAACAAAAAAGTCAGTGAAATTAGTGACTTGAAGAGAAAAAAGGAAGAGATGATTTTGCGCATGAAAGTGATTCAGGACCTGCAGGGCACCAGATCTGAGATTGTTAAAATATTTGATGAGCTGGTGCGAGCCATGCCTGAGGGTACCTATCTGTCTAGTCTGGAGCGCGAGGCTGCGGTGGTAAAAATGTCGGGTTTTGCCGAATCTAACAATCGCATTTCAGCCCTGATGAGAAATCTTGATCGATCCCACAGATACGAAAATTCCAATCTGGCCAGGGTCGAGCACGACGATCGACTGGGCGCGCAGAGCAGTCTGTTTGACTTGCAGATAGAGATACAGTCTCAGTCTGCTGACAACCAATTGGCCAGCCCCTAGGGATTAGGGTTGGATTAACAACGGCAGGGAAACTATGTCATTGATAGATAGCATAAAGGAGCTTAAAGATATTGATTTTGCTGATTTGGATATTCAGCAAATCGGCATATGGCCGGCGCCATTTAAAACACTGCTGCTGATCGGAGTGGCGGTGGTGATTCTTATTCTGGGCTACTTTTTAAAGGTTCAGGATGTGCGCCAGCAGTATCATTCGGCAGCGGGCAAAGAGGCCGCACTGCTTGATCAGTACGCTAACAAAGCGTTTCAAGCGGCTAATCTGCAAGCCTACAGAACGCAGATGATTGAGTTGGATGACACCTTCGGAGCTCTGCTAAAGCAGTTGCCCAAGGACACTGAGGTACCAGGTCTGCTGGAGGATATTACCGAGGTGGCCTATGGCAGTGGGCTCAGTATGCAAGCGATTTCGCTACAGCCTGAGCAGATCTCAGAGTTCTATGTGGAGCTGCCTATAAAGATTGATGTCACCGGTGATTACCATGACTTTGGTTCATTTGTCAGCGGTGTTGCTGCACTGCCGCGGATTGTCACCCTGCACAATTACTCTATAAAGCAGGCTGAAAGCGGCCTGTTAAATATGGTGATCGAGGCCAAGACCTACAGATATAAAGCGGAGGCATCTCAATGAGCCCAGGTCTGCAACTTTTTAGATGCAATGCGCCGATGCTGGTGATTGTGGCTGCTGTGCTTTCGGCCTGTGTGGGCGATAGCCAGTTCAGTGATCTGGACAGCCTGATGGCAGAGTCCCGTCAGCGCCCCCAGGGCCAGATTGAACCTCTGCCGACCTATCCGCCAGCAGAGCGCTTTAATTACAGTGCTCTGGCAATGCGCAGCCCTTTTGAACCCCCGGCAATGATCAGTGCGGAGTCGCAAATAGGCGGTAAGGTGGCATCGGCACCGGACCAGCTGAGGCATAAACAGCCTCTGGAGCTATTCAGTTACAGCGCTCTGTCTATGGTCGGCACTCTGAGTAGAGACCAGAGTACCTGGGCGCTGATAGACGATGGCAGCGGCCGAGTGCACCGGGTGACTGCAGGCAATTTTATCGGCAGAAATTTCGGCGAAATAACCCACATAGGTGAATTTGAGTTAGATGTTTTAGAGACAGTGCCAGATGGCAAAGGTGGATGGATTAACCGCCCCAGAACAATGGGTATGAATGAAGAGTAATCAACGAGTTAGGGAAAATAAAATGATTAGTCGACTCAAGCAATGTTTGTATTGGTGTCTGATGGCACCCTGTGTCTGGACCAGTATGGTTGAGGCCACTGCAGTCCAGGACATTGAATTTCAGGCATTGTCGGATAAACGCTTTGCCATCAGGTTACAGTTTTCTGATCGACCGCCTGAGCCCAGAGCCTATGAAATAGCTAAGCCGGCGAGGCTGGTATTGGATTTTGATCAGGTGCACAGTCAGCTGGAGCAGAAAAAGTTTCCCTTAGCCTTTGCCAATGCGCAGAATGCTGTGTTGGTTTCGGATGGCGCTCGCACTCGTTTAATCGTTAATTTGCAGGAGTCCGCACCCTTTGCAACTCTGGTTGAAGGCAATAGTCTGACTGTGCAAATTGGCGCCTCGGAGCAGCCGCAGCTGGCTAGTCAACAGCCACTGTCCGGGTTTCAGCCCGCGGCCTACCGCCAGTCCTCAGATCAGTCCGCAGGCAATCTCAATGCCGCAGTGACCGGGATAGATTTTCGTCGTGACACTGAGGGCGCAGGTCTGGTTGTGATAGATCTCAGCGATCCCTCAATCAATGTGGACATAGATAAGGCGGGCAAAAAAATACAGCTGTCATTTTACCAGACCGAGTTGCCGGGGTATTTGGATAGAAGGCTGGATGTGGTGGATTTTGCCACGCCAGTAAATGCTATAGATGCAGTGCAGGATGGTTCTGCCACCGTTATTACCATAGAGGCTCAGGGCCAGTACGACTATCTGGCCTATCAGGCTGATAACCGCTATATGGTCAGTGTTAAGGCATTGACAGAGGCAGAGGTTGCAGAGCAGGCCAAGAAGTTTGATTTTACGGGCGATCGACTGTCTCTTAATTTCCAAAATATCGAGGTGCGTTCTGTGCTGCAGCTTATCGCTGACTTTACCTCCCTCAATCTGGTTGCCAGCGATACCGTAACCGGCAGTATTACCCTGCGCCTGGACCAGGTGCCCTGGGATCAGGCTCTGGAAATTGTGCTCAAGGCCAAGGGTCTGGACAAGCGCCAGGAGGGCAATGTATTGATGGTGGCTCCGGCGGCAGAAATTGCCGAGCAGGAGAGGCTGCAGGTGGAGGCCAACAAGCAGCTGCAAGAGCTGGCCCCCCTGGAGACTGCCTTTGTGCGCATCCGCTATGCCGATGCCGCGGAGATCTTTGAGCTGTTTACTGCAGATGATCAGCAGTCTGGACAGTCCGGTGGCACCCCCCGGGACGGCAATGCTACTAACAGTATTCTGTCAGAGCGAGGCAGTGCCATAGTGGATGAGCGCACCAACACTATTATTCTCACCGATACCGAAGACAAAATTAATGAGTTCAAGCGGTTGATTGAGGAGATCGATGTACCTATTAAGCAGGTATTAATTGAAGCGCGCATTGTGATTGCAAATACTGACTTTAAAAAGGAGTTGGGAGTCACCTGGGGTCTGGCTGGTGTTGATCGCCTGACCGGTGGCCCGGTTGCCAGCGCCTTTGGCGACAGAACTGTGGGTATCTCCGGGCGTCGCTCCGGGCTAGCGCCTGGCGCTGGTGTGGTTGAGAGCTTTACCTATTCGGCAGACGAAATTGAAACTGATGATGGGCCCGACGGTATTCCAGGAAATGCTGACGATGGCCCCACTTTGTACAGCAGAAACTTTGACTTTGGTCTGGGTGATAGCCTGGCGGTGGATCTGGGAGTCTCAGATCCTACAGGTGCCTTTAGCCTGGGCTACCTGACGGATAATTTTTTGATTGATCTCGAGCTCAGCGCACTGGAGTCAGACGGCTTTGGCGAAATTGTTTCCCAGCCAAAGGTACTGACTGGTGACAAGCAGCAGGCAGTGATCAAGTCAGGTACAGAGATCGCCTTTGAGAAAGCGACGTCCAGTGGTGCTACTAGCATTGAGTTTAAGGAGGCGGTGTTACAGCTCGAGGTGACTCCCCAGATCACCCCAGATAACCGTATCATTATGGACCTGCTGGTCTCTCAGGACTCGGTGGGCGCCTTTACTCCAACCGGTGAGCCGTCAATAGATATTACCCGCATTGAAACCCAGGCTCTGGTGGGCGATGGTCAGACCTTGGTGCTTGGTGGCATCTTCCAGACTGAAGAGGTGAATGGCACTGAAAAGGTCCCTATGCTCGGAGACGTACCTTTTTTGGGTAAGCTTTTCAGAAATGAACTGCGAAATATCGAAAAACGTGAAATACTCATCTTTATTACTCCAAAAATAATTAACGACGATCTTCTGGATAGATGAGCGAACAACATATTTTTCTGGTCGGCCCCATGGGGGCCGGCAAATCCACAATTGGCAAACACCTGGCTGCTTTTCTGAATCGGCCATTTTTTGATATAGATAACGAAATCGTGGCGCGTACCGGTGCCGATATCCAGTGGATATTTGATATGGAGGGCGAAGAGGGCTTTCGCGCCCGTGAAACCCGTGTGTTGTTGGAGTTGATTGGAAATGACTCGTCCTCAGTAATAGCTACGGGTGGCGGCATTATTCTCCGCCCTGAAAATCGCGCAGCTCTGAAAGAAAACGGCCAGGTCATCTATCTATCGGCAACCAAAGAGCAGCTCTATGAGCGAACACGTAAAGATAAAAACAGGCCGCTGTTGCAGGTTGATAACCGCCGCGAAGTCATAGATCAACTGGTTGAAAAGCGCGACCCCCTGTATCGCGAAATCGCTGATATTGTTTTCCCCTCTGGCTCGGTGTCGCCAGGCAAATTAGCAAAAAATCTCGCCGCAGCACTCGCGGAGCTTTGATAATTTGCCGCGGCTGCGCATAATGTGGGTCCAGCAACCTATTTAGAGCCCCACAGCCTCATGAGCACAGTTGATAGCCAAGCCATTGGACAAAATAGCACAGCCAGTGGAATCTCCCTTGACGTAGATCTCGGTGACAGAAGTTATCCTATCCACATAGGGTCGGGGCAGTTGGCTGCAGCCAATATCACCCAGTACATTCAGGGAAAAAAGGCACTTATTGTTACCAATACCAGTATTGCCCCTCTGTATCTGCAGGTATTGCAAGATCAACTGTCGGGGGTGCAGGTGGATACCGTTATCCTGCAGGATGGCGAGCGCTACAAGAATCTCGAAACCCTCAATGAGATATTTACCCAGCTGATCGACAGTCAGCATGACCGTAAAACAACCCTGATTGCTCTGGGTGGCGGAGTTGTGGGCGATATGACCGGGTTCGCAGCAGCTAGCTATCAGCGCGGCGTGCCTTTTGTTCAGGTGCCTACCACATTGCTGGCTCAGGTTGATTCATCGGTGGGTGGCAAGACGGCAGTCAACCACAGTCTGGGCAAAAATATGATCGGCGCCTTTTATCAGCCGCGCGCTGTGATTATTGATACTGATACATTGTCGACGCTACCCGATCGCGAGTTTCGTGCCGGACTGGCTGAGGTGATCAAGTACGGCCTGATCGCCGACCGAGATTTTTTTACCTGGCTGGAAGATAATCAGCAGGCCTTGTTGACTCGCGACGCTGAGGCTCTGGCTTACGCCATACAGCGCTCCTGTATTAACAAGGCCGAGGTGGTCTCTGCCGATGAGACCGAGCAGGGCATCAGAGCTATTCTCAATCTTGGGCATACTTTTGGTCATGCGATAGAGACCTTTCAGCAGTACAGAGACTGGCTCCATGGCGAAGCTGTAGCGGCGGGCATGGTGATGGCTGCGCATCTGTCGCTGCTGGCCGGAAAGATCAGTGCACAGGATCTGCAGCGGACCACTGATCTTATTGCTGCTTGTGGTCTGCCGGTGCAGCCGCCGCCGAATATGACGGCAGACGACTTTTTAAATCTGATGGTGCGGGACAAAAAGGTGCTCGATGGCCAGTTGCGCCTGGTGCTGCTCAACAGCATTGGCAGTGCCACAGTCAGCGCAGATTTTGAGTCAAAATGGTTGCAGCAGGTGCTTACCGACAGCTGTCAGGGCTGAGTGAGTGGCGATCCAGCCTGCGTCTGCAACCTAATTTAGCCTGTTGTCTGCCTGAGCACCGTACAATAACGCGCCAAGAGTAGTCCAATCTGCGGCCGTAGTAGGTATAACTGATTGTCGAACAAGCTCCTAAAGTGTAAAATGCCGCGCGCAAATCGAATTGCACTTAACTTCTGTTCAACCAACCATCATTACTTTTAGTAACGTTTTACTGTGGGTTTAATTATGACTCAAAGCTTATGTCGGCTTGATGATTTCAAAGACAACTGTGGTTTCGGGCTGATAGCTCAGGTTAAAGGCTTGACCAGCCACAAGCTTTTGCAGGACGCGATTCAGTCGCTGACCTGTATGACTCACCGCGGCGGTGTTGCCGCTGATGGTAAGACAGGAGATGGCTGCGGTCTGCTGATGCAGAAGCCCGACAGCTTCCTGCGAACTGTGGTTAAAGAGAGCCTGCAGCTAGAGCTGCCAGAATCCTACGCTGTAGGCGCGGTGATGATGAGTACCGATGATGCGCAGCGCAGCGCAGCAAAGGCTATTCTTGAAGAAGAGCTGGGCAATCAGGGCCTGGATGTTGTTGGCTGGCGTGTGGTACCCACAGATAACAGCTGTCTGGGACCCATTGCGCTGGAGTCACTGCCTGCTTTTGAACAGATTTTTATCGCCCCTGGAAAAATTGACAGCGAACAGAAGTTTACTGCGCGCCTGTATATGGGGCGGCGCAAGGCGGAGCAGCGCCTAGAGTCTGATGATAGTTTCCATATTGCCAGTCTGGGTACCAATATTCTCAGCTACAAAGGACTGATGATGCCGGTGGATCTGCCGGGCTTTTATCTAGATCTGGCTGACGAGCGCATGGAGACGGCAATCTGTGTATTCCATCAGCGCTTCTCGACCAATACCATGCCTAAATGGCCATTGGCGCAGCCTTTCCGCATGCTGGCTCACAATGGTGAAATCAATACCATTATGGGCAACAGAAACTGGTCTGTGGCCAGAACTCCCAAGTATCAGACCGATCTGCTGCCAGATCTGTTGGAGGCGGCACCACTAGTCAATCGTACAGGTTCAGATTCCTCAAGCCTGGACAATATGCTTGAGATGCTGGTCACCGGCGGCATGGACCTGCATCTTGCGGTGCGTAGCCTGGTGCCACCGGCCTGGCAGAATGTTGAAGATCGAGACCCCAACCATCGTGCACTCTACGACTATCTATCTATGCATCAGGAGCCCTGGGATGGCCCGGCCGGACTGGTAATTACCGATGGTCGCTATGCGGTGTGCACATTGGACAGAAATGGCCTGCGACCCTCTCGCTGGGTGATGACAGACGATGATGTCATTACCGTGGCATCAGAGGTAGGCGTCTATGACTATCTGCCGGAAAATGTGGTTGCCAAAGGGCGCCTTGGGCCCGGTGATATTATGTCGATCGATACTCAGGAGGGACGAATTCTGTTCCGCGATGAGATCGAAGATCAGTTGGCGGCTCGCCACCCCTACAAGCAGTGGCTGAACGAGGGGCACTTCGCCATTGAGTCGAGCTTTGATACCGACAGCATTGATATTGAAGGCACTCTGAGTCGCGAGCAGATAAAGACTTATATGAAGATGTTCCAGATCTCCTTTGAGGAGCGAGATCAGGTTCTTCGACCCCTGGCCGAGGGTGGCCAGGAAGCGGTGGGCTCCATGGGTGATGACACACCTATGGCGGTGCTATCCACCAGACAGCGCAATCTGTTTGACTTTTTCCGTCAGCAATTTGCCCAGGTCACCAATCCACCCATAGATCCACTGCGTGAAGCGGTGGTCATGTCTCTGGGGGTCGAATTGGGGCGCGAAGGCAGTATCTTTAAGGAGCAGTCCTATCTGGGGCAGCGTATTGGCCTGTCCAGTCCTGTGCTGTCGCCACGCAAATACTATGCGCTCAAAAACAATGAATTCTCCGAGTTCCCGGTACAGAAATTTGATCTTAACTATGATCCGCAGACCGAGAATCTTAAGCAGGCTGTGCAGAGAGTCTGCAAAGAGGTTGAAGCCTCGGTTCGCGGTGGCACAGTGGTATGTATCCTCTCTGACCATAATATCATCGAGGGCAAACTGCCGATTCACATCCTTATGGCCGTGGGTGCCGTGCACAGCTATCTGATCGAAAAAGGTCTGCGTTGTGATACCAATCTGGTGGCCAGCACAGGCTATGCCCGTGATTCGCATCAGGTGGCTACGCTTATTGGCTGTGGTGCTTCTCTGGTTTATCCCTACCTTAGTTACCATGTGCTCTGCGATCTGATTGGCAGTGGCGAATTGCTGGTGGACGTGGATACTGCTTTTAAACAGTATCGCAAAGGCATTAACAAGGGCCTGCTGAAGATTTTATCCAAAATGGGTATTTCAACCATAGCCTCGTATCGCGGAGCTCTGCTGTTTGAAGCCATAGGTTTAAATTCAGAAATTATTGATCTCTGCTTCCCCGGGTTAACCAGTCGTCTCGAGGGTGCCACCTTCGCTGATTTTGAACAGGATCAGACTGAGCTGGCTAAAACTGCCTGGAAACTGCGCAAGCCTATTAACCCGGGTGGCCTGCTCAAATATGTCCATGGTCAGGAATACCATGCCTATAACCCCGATGTTGTGCAGACCATGCACAAAGCTGTGCAGCATAATGATTACAAAGCCTGGAAAGACTATGCCAGCCTGGTAAATACCAGACCAGCGGCAACATTGCGCGATCTGCTATCTATCAATGGCAGTGCCAAGGCTATTGATCTGACTGATGTGGAGCCTATGGAGGCCATTGTTAAGCGCTTTGACTCCGCTGGTATGTCTCTGGGTGCTCTGTCGCCCGAGGCCCATGAGTCTCTGGCTGAGGCGATGAATAACCTTGGCGGTCGCTCCAACTCTGGTGAGGGCGGTGAGGATCCCGCTCGCTATGGCACAGTGCGTTCATCCAAGATCAAGCAGGTAGCCTCAGGCCGCTTTGGTGTGACTCCGGCCTACCTCTCAAATGCTGAGGTGATACAGATCAAGGTAGCACAGGGTGCCAAGCCCGGTGAGGGCGGCCAGTTGCCTGGTGGCAAGGTCAATGCGCTGATTGCGCGGCTTCGCTACTCGGTGCCCGGTGTCACATTGATTTCACCGCCACCTCATCATGATATTTATTCTATTGAAGATCTGGCTCAGCTTATTTTTGATCTCAAACAGGTCAACCCGGATGCTCTGGTATCAGTCAAGCTGGTGTCTCGCCCTGGAGTGGGCACCATTGCTGCTGGCGTGGCCAAGGCTTATGCTGACCTGATTACCATCTCTGGTTACGATGGTGGTACAGCAGCCAGTCCTCTCAGTTCCATTCGCTACGCGGGTTCTCCCTGGGAGCTGGGTCTTACAGAGACCCACCAGACATTGCGTGCCAATGATCTGCGCGACAAGGTGCGAGTGCAAACCGATGGCGGTTTAAAAACTGGTTTGGATGTGGTCAAGGCGGCGATCCTAGGAGCCGAGAGTTTTGGTTTTGGTACTGGCCCCATGGTAGCACTGGGCTGTAAATATCTACGCATCTGTCATCTCAATAACTGTGCTACTGGCGTGGCTACCCAGGACGATCGTCTACGCAACGACCATTACCGCGGCACCGTGGCTATGGCGACCAACTTCTTTAAGTTTGTGGCTATGGAAACCCGCGAGTGGCTGGCGGTGTTGGGTGTCAGATCTCTAGAGGATCTTATTGGTCGAGTAGATCTGTTGGAAGTGCTGCCAGGAGCCACCAGCAAGCAACAGAATCTGGATCTTAGTCCGCTGATCGAAGATCGCCCTGAGATTGCCGGCAAGCCGCAGTTCTGTATCGAACCCAAAAATGAACCTTTCGATAAGGGCCTGTTGGCTGAGCGCATGGTAACTGATGCCTTACCCGCCATAGAGTCTCAGTCTGGAGCCAGTTTTGACTACGAAGTGGGTAACTGTGATCGCTCAATAGGTGCCCGTCTCTCCGGGGAGATTGCCAAGCGCTACGGTAATACAGGTATGGCAGAGACACCTATACGCCTAAATCTAAAAGGCGTAGCCGGTCAGTCTCTGGGTGTCTGGAATGCCGGTGGTCTGGAGATTTATCTGGAAGGTGATGCCAATGATTATGTGGGTAAAGGCATGGCCGGGGGCAAGCTGGTATTGAGCCCGCCTGCGACCAGCCAATTTAAGTCTAATGAGACCCCGATTATGGGTAATACCTGTCTGTACGGCGCCACTGGTGGCAAACTCTATGCAGCTGGTAAGGTGGGAGAGCGCTTTGCCGTGCGCAACTCTGGCACTATCGCCGTAGTTGAGGGTGCGGGCGATCACTGCTGCGAATATATGACCGGTGGCATAGTTACAGTGCTGGGTCCCACAGGTTATAACTTTGGCGCCGGTATGACCGGAGGCTTTGCCTATGTGTTGGATATGGAGCGTGTGTTTGTCGACCGCTACAATATGGAGCTGGTTGATATTCAGCGAGTTACCTCTGAGTCGGCAGAGTCTCACAAGGCATTTCTCAAGGCAATGATCGCAGATCACGCCCGTGAGACGGGCAGTGCCTGGGCCAATGAACTAGTCACCAATTTCTCCGATTACGCGTCGCGGTTCTGGCTGGTCAAGCCAAAAGCGGCAAGCCTGACTGGCCTGTTGGCTCAGGCCCACGCTAACCCTCAGTAACGCGAACAGCAATAGAGATCAATAGTATGGCAAGACCAAATAATCAATTTCAGTTTCTCGATGTAGAGCGAGTAGACCCACCCAAGCGTGATATGAAGCGGCGTCTGGGTGAATTTGTCGAGATTTATGATCCCTTTACCGAGAAAAAAGCAGCGGACCAGTCCCACCGCTGTCTGTCCTGTGGCAATCCCTACTGTGAGTGGAAATGCCCGGTACACAACTATATTCCCAACTGGCTGCAGCTGGTTGCCGAAGGCAATCTGATCGAAGCAGCAGAGCTCAGTCATCAGACCAACTCACTGCCTGAAGTCTGCGGCCGCGTCTGCCCCCAGGATCGTCTCTGTGAGGGAGCCTGTACCCTGAATGATGGTTTTGGTGCTGTGACCATTGGTTCGGTAGAGAAATATATTACGGATACCGCGCTGGCCATGGGCTGGCGTCCGGATATGTCCAAGGTTGAGTGGACCGACAAGAAGGTTGCGGTTATTGGCGCTGGTCCTGCCGGTATTGGCTGTGCCGATATTCTGGTGCGCAATGGAGTCAAGCCGGTGGTGTTTGACCGCTATCCGGAAATTGGTGGCCTGCTGACCTTTGGTATTCCCGAATTCAAATTAGAGAAACAGGTGATCCGCACCAGACGCGATGTGCTCGAGGGTATGGGCGTTGAGTTTCGTCTCAACACTGAGGTCGGCACTGATATCAGTATCGATGAACTGCTGGCCGAGTACGATGCTGTATTCCTGGGCATGGGTACCTACACCACAATGAAAGGTGGCTTCCCCGGCGAAGATCTTGCCGGCGCCCACGAGGCGCTGAATTTCCTGGTATCCAATGTCAATCGCAATCTGGGTTTTGAAAAATCTGCTGATGACTTTATCAGTGTAAAGGGCAAGCGTGTGGTGGTGCTGGGTGGCGGTGATACTGCCATGGATTGCAACCGCACTTCCATCCGTCAGGGCGCTACCAGTGTTACCTGTGCCTATCGCCGCGATGAAGAGAATATGCCCGGCTCCCGACGCGAAGTGAAAAATGCGCGGGAAGAGGGCGTGGTGTTTAAATTTAATATGCAGCCGGTTGAACTGCTGTCCGACGATCAGGGCAATGTTTGTGGCGTAAAGGTAGTTAGCACTGAGCTGGGTGAAGCCGACGAAAACGGGCGCCGCCGCCCCCAGGTCATCCCGGGTAGCGAGGAGGTTTTGCCTGCCGACGCCGTACTGGTGGCCTTTGGCTTTAAACCCAGCCCGCCGGAATGGTTAACCGGGGTCAAGGTGGATACAGCTGACTGGGGTGCTGTATTGGCTGCCGAAGAACAGGACTTCCCGTTCCAGACCACCAACCCAAAGATTTTTGCCGGTGGCGATATGGTACGCGGCTCAGATCTGGTGGTAACTGCTGTATTCGAGGGCCGTCAGGCTGCCGAAGGTATATTGGATTATCTGGATATCTAATGTCTGAATTAAAGAATGACCGGTTTTTGAAGGCGCTGATGCGCCAGCCTGTAGATCGCACGCCTGTGTGGATGATGCGTCAGGCTGGTCGCTATCTGCCCGAGTATCGCGCCACGCGTGCCCAGGCGGGTGATTTTATGAGCCTGTGCAAGAATACTGAGCTGGCCTGCGAAGTGACATTGCAGCCGCTGGAGCGCTATGAGCTGGACGCCGCAATCCTGTTTTCGGATATTCTCACCATTCCCGATGCTATGGGCCTGGGTCTCTATTTTGCCGAAGGAGAGGGTCCCAAATTCCGTAAGCCAGTGCGCACAGAAGCGGATATTGAGCAGCTACAGGTTGTGGATACTGCCGCTGATCTGTCCTATGTTACCGACGCGGTCAGCATGATTCGTCGCGAGCTGCAGGGTCGAGTGCCACTGATTGGTTTTTCTGGCAGTCCCTGGACCCTGGCCACCTACATGATTGAAGGTCAGAGCAGTCGCGACTTTGCTCGCGCCAAAACCATGCTCTATACCCAGCCAGAAGTAATGCACCAGCTATTGGATAAGCTGGCTCTTTCGGTAATTGACTATCTCAACGCGCAGATTGTCGCCGGTGCTCAGGCGGTACAGATTTTTGATACCTGGGGTGGGGCGCTCAGTCACGCTGCCTATCAGGAGTTTTCTCTGGCCTATATGCAAAAGATTGTGGCTGGGCTGATAAAGCAGGCCGATGGTCGCGATGTGCCTGTGATTCTGTTTACCAAAGGTGGAGGCCTGTGGCTCGAGGCCATGGCTGATACTGGTTGTCACGGCCTGGGTCTGGACTGGACCACGGATATTGGTGCCGCCAAGACTCGAGTGGGTGACAGGGTGGCGTTGCAGGGTAATATGGATCCTGCTGTACTGCGCGCAGATCCGACCACTATTGAGCGCGAGGTGCAGCGAATACTGGCCTCCTTCGGTGGTGGTAGCGGGCATATCTTTAATCTGGGTCATGGCATCACGCCAGATATAGATCCAGAGCATGCCAAAGTCTTTATTGAAGCCGTTCACAAATTTTCTGCAAACTAACCCTCAGTAGCTGAAATTCTTAGTCTATATTTATCGGGACTATTGACTGTCACACAGTTTAGTAAAAAGAAGTATTTACATTCTCTTCTGATGGGCCAGCTTTTGATTGCTGGCCCCGTCAGGTATTAGGCAGTCTCTGCGCTGCCACAGGAATCTAATGGATTAGATTTATGAGGATTGTATGTCCTTACAGCAACTAAAGATTTTTATCCATGAACTCAAGGTTGGGATGTTTGTCTCTGCCCTGGATAAACCCTGGGCGGAAACACCTTTTCCCATACAGGGGTTTGTGATTAAAAGCGGTGCCGATATCTCCCGAGTCAAGGCTTATTGCGACTACGTATTTGTGGATATAGAAAAGGGCATCTCTCCCGAGGATACAGATTCGCCGGTTATAGGGGCCCGCTTAAGGCTGGACTCAGACAAAAATTCAGCTGGCGAATCAAGCCGCCTGTATGGTGCAAATTTGCGTCGCCACAATCACCGATTAACTGGCAGCTCAGAGTTTAAATCGGGCCTCAGAGTTAAGCCCACTGTGTATAAAAAAACCGTAGAACTGGCCAAAGAAATCCCCGCTGCCCGCGATGCAATGAACAATGTGCTCGGCTGTCTGACCATGGCCACTCGCCAGATGGCTCGCGGCGGTGCTTTTAATCAGGATCAGTTGCAAGCATCGGTCGATGAGATGATCGATAGCGTGATCCGTTGCCCGGACGCGTTTACCTGGTTGTTGCGTCTGCGAGACAAGGACGCCCGCTCCCATGATCATTCAGTGCGATCGTCCCTCTGGGCCACTCAGTTTGGTCGACATGTAGGGCTGGACTTGGGGCAGTTGAGAGACCTGTGCCAGGCCACCTTGCTCAAGGATATAGGTCGTATCAAGCTAGATCATAGATTGCTACACAACCCGAATCGCGATGCGCAGCAAGAGGTCGAGTACCGGAGCTTCGTCAATCACAGTGTCGAGCAATTGCGAAGCTGTGGATTTGAAAATCGCACAGTGATAAATATTATTAAATTCCACTGCGAGCGCTTTGATGGCAGTGGCTATCCCAAAGGTTGCTCAGGCAATCGTATTCCCATGTTGGCCAGTGTCGCCGGTATAGCCACGGAGTTCGATAAGCTGTGCAATCCCCGGGAAGCCGGAGATACCATGGCGCCCTCCAAGGCCACTAGCAGGCTCTACCAGTTGCGCGGCTCGGCCTTTGACGAGAATCTGGTGGTGGAGTTTATTCAGTCTGTGGGTCTGTATCCGGCGGGCACCATGGTGGAGCTGACTACAGGTGACCAGGGCATGGTGATCGAGCAAAATTCGCGTACCAGACTGGCACCCAGATTGGCCGTGTTTAAAAATAAGGCAGACAGGGCAGGCCAGGGAAAATATATTTTTATTGATCTAAAAGATGAACAACAGGCCAGAGAGCGGCTGTTCAAGTTTGGTCAGCGTCGCGCCTATGATGTCAGCAAGCTGGCAATAGTTCGCGATTTAGAGCCAGACAGTTTTGGGCTGGAATACAGCCTGCTGGAAAACCTGATTGCGCGGCCTTTTAATACGCCCGTCAATGAGCTTCTGATGGGCGATTCGGCGTCAGATAGCCAGCAAAAGAGTGGCTTTCTGGCGGCATTAAAACAGCGATTTGTCAGCTAGATACCGACTGGCAAGCTAGCCTTGATTCTATGCAATGGCAATCTTTTCGCCCATGCAAACTTTTTCACCGGCCTGGATTCTATCTTCCCATGTCACCGCCTGCTCCTTAAACAGCAGGATCACCGTGGAGCCAAACTTGAAGCGTCCGATTTCCTCACCCTTTTTAAAGGATAGTGATTCCTTGCTATGGTCTTTCTCTCTCACCGCCCCGGGACCAGGTGGCTCAAAACCGCCCCACACAGTTTCAATACCGGCCACCAGCATGGCGCCGACAAAGATTACCGAAAAGCGCCCCAGTTCAGCGGATTCAAATTCGCACACCAGTCTTTCATTGCGGGCAAACAGTCCCGGCAGAGCCTGGGCGGTTTTGTCATTGACCGAAAATAATTCGCCGGGAATATAGCGGCTGCTGAGCAGCTTGCCCGCAGCTGGCATATGCACGCGATGGTAATCTTTAGGTGACAGATAAATGGTAGCAAAACTGCCGTTTTCGTAGGTTCTGGCACTCTCTGAATTGCCCAGCAGGCGACTGACAGAATAATCGATACCCTTGGCCTGAAGTACTCTGTTTTTATTGATCTTGCCGGCCTGGCTGACAGCGCCATCGGCTGGTGACACCAGACTGCGTTTAGCTCTGGCTATGGGTCGAACCCCAGCCTTGAGCTCTCGAGTAAAAAAGCTATTAAAATGCTGGTAGTAATCCAGGTCATCAGTGATAGCTTCTTCCATATCTATATCAAATGCATCTATGGCGCGATTAATCAAAAAATCTTTGAGCCAGGGACGCTCGGATTCTGCGGCTCTGGCAATCAGTCGCGACAGCGCATGTTTGGGAAGTAGTCGTTGCAGGGCGACAAAAATTTCTGCACTCTGGTTCATAGTTACTGTGCTCAATACTGATTAATTAGTTTTTTTTAAAAGCCAAGTTCGATGGGCGACTCGTCCAGATTGCCCCATTCGGCCCAGGAGCCATCATAGCCACTGATATGCTGGTAGCCGAGAATGCGCGCCACCATATAGGTAAAGCTAGAGCGGTGGTGGCTCTGGCAATGGGTGGCAATGCGTTGATCTCTGCTGAGGCCCAGGCTATCTAATAGTTGCTGGGCATCGCTGCGCAGACGCAGATTTCTGTCTTGATCCATAAGTTCTGTCCACTCCAGATTGATGGCTCCGGGAATATGACCTCCGCGGGCTGCACGCACCATGCTGCCGCTGTATTCACCTGGGCTTCTGGCATCCCAGATTGCAAAATTTGCTTCATCCAGAGCAGCCAGGATTTGTTCTCGCTCAATTCTTACCTCTGGTTTGGCAAAACTGACATCAATAGTATTGCTTTTGGGCTGCACAGTACCGGCTTGGGTGGCAAATCCCTCTTTGATCCATGGGACAATGCCGCCATTGAGGTAGGACCAGTTGGGCAGGCCCAGCAGATCCAGGGTCCAGGCCAGTCGCCCAGCCCAGCCACCGCCCTCATCGTCATAGACCACCACCTGTTTACTAGCATCTATACCCAGATGATTTATCACTGCCTTTAGCTGCTCAATACTGGGGCAGGCGCCAGGCACCGGGGCGGTTCCTGCAACCAGATTATTGCCCGACAGATGTACAGCCCCGGGCACATGTTTCTGTTGGTACAGAGAGGGGTTGCACAGATCGACAATAATCAGATTGTCGTCATTGAGATGAGTCTCTAATTCATTGGGTTCGATCAGGCGTGGCAGATTGGTCATGGTATTTTTAATGCAGTTTGAGAGGCCGCAGATTTTAGCACTTTTTAGCGTTGCGGTGAGCCCTACCTTTCCTGTTGGCTAAGAATAATCTGCCGATAATTGTTCAGTCGCACAGGGAGCACCTTTTTGTCGGCCACCGCCTGCAGCAGGGCGCAGCCAATTTCCCTGTCGTGTTTGCAGTCGCGGAACTTACAGTTGCCCAGGTAGGGCCTGAAATCAATAAAGCCATTAATAATTTTGTCCTCACTCAAATGGCTAAGGGCAAACTCGCGGATACCTGGTGAGTCGATCAGCGTGCCGCCCCCGGTGAGGTGAAACAGCCTGGAGGATGTGGTGGTATGGGTTCCCTCTTCCTTGGCTTCAGACAGGGGGCCTACCTGCAGATTGGCCTCGGGCAGTAAATGATTGAGCAGCGATGATTTGCCTACCCCAGACTGACCCACAAAAATTGAGGTATGTTCGGACAGATAGCTTTGCAACTGATCTATGCCCTGGCCGGTTTTGGCTGAGACCGCAATCACATCGTAGCCAATGCTGCGATAGTCCCGCATCAGTTGATCAACCTCTGGGTAGTCCTGCTGATCAAACATGTCGACTTTATTAAGCACCAGTAGCGGAGTGATCTGCTGTGCCTCGGCGGCCACTAGATAGCGGTCTAACAGATTGCTGTGGGGGGTGGGTTTGGCTGCAAAAACCACCGCTATGCGATCAATATTGGCAGCGACCGTGCGCAACTTGCCGTAGATGTCCGGGCGAATCAACTGAGACTCCCTGGGCTCCAGAGCCACCACTACACCATGGGGCTGGGCGTGGCGCCATATTACGCGGTCGCCAGTCACCAATGTCTCCACATTGGCACGTTTGTGGCAGCGCAGTATCTGGCCCTCGTACGGCGCCTCGCGGCCCTCGATATCGACCTGTGAGCCATAGTTGGTAATCACAGTGCCGCTTGTTTCTGAGCCCAGATCCGCTAGGTTTTGTAACTCTTCATCGCGGAAGCTCTGCTTTAAGTTAGCTCGCTCGCGGCGACGCTCCTGAATCGCTTGGATGCGGTCTTTTTGGCGCTTGCTAAGTCTGCGATTGCTCAATAGTTTTTCCTGGTTGCCCTGCATGTCTGGCGTTCTCGTCCGCAAGGATATAGCATAATCGCCTTAAGTAACATTTTGCCCGAAATCTCTTGTCCCCGAGGAACAGATGACAGCTCAAGACCCACTTAATTTGATATGGATCGATTTGGAAATGACCGGGTTGGATCCAGAGCGTGAGCGCATTATTGAGATTGCCACTGTGGTGACTGATGCCAATCTCAATATATTGGCTGAGGGGCCTTCCCTGGCAGTGCATCAGAGTGATGCGTTGCTGGATGCTATGGACGAGTGGAATACCAATCAACACGGTGGTTCTGGGTTGGTTGAGCGCGTCCGTAACAGCCACATCAGTGAGGCACAGGCCTGTGCCCAGACTATAGAATTTCTGCGCCAGTGGGTGCCCTCGGGAGCCTCGCCTATGTGTGGCAACTCCATTGGTCAGGACCGTCGTTTTCTGGTGCGTTACATGCCCGAGCTGGCGGCCTTTTTCCACTACCGCAACCTGGATGTGAGCACATTAAAAGAGTTGGTCAGGCGCTGGAAGCCTGAGCTGGAAAACGGGTTTGCTAAGAAGGGTAGTCATCTGGCAATGGACGATGTCTACGACTCTATCGCCGAGCTCGCCTATTACCGGGACGTATTTATTCAGCCCTGAGCTCGGCTATCTTACTGCGCTGCTGATCAAGGGCCCATCGCACATGCTCGCGCACCAGCTCAGAGGGGTCGTTAGCTCTATTCTCCAGACAGCGCACAATGTCTTCACTGCCACTGGCGTTGCCCAGGCCAACCGCCAGATTGCGCAGCCAGCGCTCATGACCTATGCGCCGAATCGCTGAGCCCTGGGTATAATTCAAAAACTCGTCTTGGGACCAGCCAAAAAGGGTCACCAAATCAGGATCATCGAGATTGTGTCTGGGGCTAAAATCATCCTCCTGGGTCTGTGCTGCAAAGCGGTTCCAGGGGCAGATAATCTGGCAGTCATCACAGCCAAATACCCGATTGCCCATGAGTGGTCGCAGGTTCTTTGGAATAGGGCCTTTATTTTCAATGGTGAGATAGGAGATGCACTTTCGTGCATCCAGCACATAGGGTTCGGGAAAGGCATCAGTGGGACAGACTTTTAAGCAGGCGCGGCAGTTTCCGCAGCGATTGCTCTGCTCATTGTTATCGGTGGGCAGAGGCAGTGAGGTATAGATCTCGCCAAGAAAAAACCAGGACCCGGCTTGATTGTTGAGTAGCAGAGTGTTTTTGCCTATCCATCCCAGTCCAGCCTGCTCGGCCAGCGGCTTCTCCATCACCGGCGCACTGTCGACAAAAGGTCGCTGTGACAGCTGCAGCTGGGGCAGCTCAGTTTGAATATGGCTGACCAGCTGTGCCAGGCGCTTGCGAATTAATTTATGATAGTCGCGGCCAAGTGCATATCTTGAGATATAAGCTTTGTTGTCATTTTTAAGCACGGCAATCATCTTGTCATCGGCCAGATAATCCATACGCACTGAGATAACCCGCACTGTGTGATCGACCAGCCTGTCCACGCGATAGCGCATATCGCCATGATCGGCCATCCAGCCCATAGAGCCCTGAAAGCCATCGGCCAGCCATTTATTGAGACGCTCTGAGGCCTGACTCAGATCGGGTTCGACAATAGCTACCTGCTGGAAGCCCAGAGATTTACCCCAGGCCTTGATCTTTTTGGCTAGGTTCTCTAATGCCTGGCTATCAACATCGCTGTGAAGACTGTTATCGGACATGTTTTAGTTCGTTGTTCTGGCCTATAATTGCGCCAATTTTACGGGGATATCTGCTTCATGTCGCACAATCTTATTCAAGACGCCTTATTCAGGGCTAAATCAGTCGCCGAGCTCGATCGAATTGCCATTGAAGAGCGGCATATTGCCGGTGTTAAGTTGATGAAGCGCGCTGGCCGATCGCTGCTAACTGAATTACTTGAGAGCTATGGCTCACCCAGTCTGCTGAGTATTTTCTGTGGTTCGGGCAATAACGCCGGAGATGGCTATATGGTAGCTGCTCTGGCAGCGGCCAAAAATATTCCGGTACAGGTGATTGAGCTGTCCCAGAGGTTGAGTCAAGACGCCAGCCGCGCCCGAGAGTTTGCTGCGGAGGCCAATCTGTCCTTTGTCCCCTTTGACAGCAATCTCAGTATTGAAGAGGGCGTTATTGTCGACAGTCTGTTGGGTACGGGTTTCAGTGGCGAGCTTCGCCCGCCCTATGGCGAGGCAATACAGCTGATCAATGATTCCGGCCTGCCTCTGGTTGCTGCAGACATTCCCTCGGGGCTGAATGCTGATACTGGCCATATAGCTGAGGTCGCAGTGCATGCAGATATCACAGTGACCTTTATTGGCGCCAAACAGGGACTGTTTACCGGGCAGGGCCCAGCGGTCTGCGGTGAGATTATTCTCGACTCTCTGGATGTGCCAGCAGATATTTATTCACAGGTGTCAGCCAGTGCCGAACTGCTGAATATTTCTGATCTGCTCTACTATCTGCCCCAGTTGTCTATTGATGGGCACAAGACGCAGCGCGGTCACGCAATGATTGTCGGGGGTGAGCGGGGCTATGGTGGTGCTGCCATTATGGCCGCTGAAGCCTGCCTGAGGACGGGCGCAGGTATGACCAGTCTTGCCACCAGGCCGGAGCATGTGGCGCCTATGCTGGTGCGTCAGCCTGAGGTTATGGCCTCTCCGGTGGTCTCAGGTCAGGAACTGGAGCCCCTGCTGGAACGCCCGGATGTATTAGTTGTAGGCCCGGGCCTCGGCCGCTCTTCCTGGTCGGAGCAGCTGCTGCAGAAAGCAGTGGCTGCAGGGTTGCCTATGGTGCTGGATGCCGATGGGCTAAATATATTGGCCGAGGGTCGTGTGGTTGCCAATCCAGATGGCAGCCAGTGGGTACTGACGCCCCATGCTGGCGAGGCGGCGAGATTGCTTGGTATTACCCCGGCCGAGGTGCAGGCCGATCGCTTCGCGGCGGTGCGCCAGCTGCAGGAAAAATATGGCGCAGTGGTGCTGCTTAAGGGTCCGGGCACATTAATCGCTGGACCAGATGAAACGATTAAGGTCTGTCCCTATGGCAATCCGGCAATGGCTACAGCTGGTATGGGCGATATTCTCAGCGGCATTGTTGGCGCCCTGATTGCCCAGGGCTGTGATCTGCAAACTGCGGCAGAACTGGGTTGCTGCCTGCATTCCAGAGCAGCCGATCTGGCCGTGGAAGCCCAGGGTCAAAGAGGTCTGGTGGCTACGGATTTGCTTGTCCATCTGTACAGCCTGTTAAATCAGGCGGACCTGTGACTGCCAGAGCTACACAGGCGAAGCTGGTGATTGAACTGCCCGATGAGCAGGCCATGGTGCAGTTTGGTGGCAGCATAGCCAGCCTGATCCAGGAGCAACTGGTGATCACTCTGCAGGGTGATCTGGGTGCCGGCAAAACCACCTTGAGTCGCGGCATTTTGCAGGGCCTCGGGCACATTGGTGCCGTTAAAAGCCCCACCTATACCCTGGTTGAGCCCTATCAGCTAAGTCTAGGGGCAGTCTATCATTTTGACCTCTACAGGTTGGTGGACGCCGAAGAACTTGAGTATATGGGGTTCGCCGATTATCTGGCCGAGGGCCAGCTTTGCTTGATAGAATGGCCAGAGCAGGGTCAGGGCTTTTTGCCCACCGCAGATATTGCTGTTGAGATCAGTCAGTCGGATGACGGGCGCTGTGTTACCCTGTGCGCAAATTCTGCGGTTGGTGAGCAGTTAATCTATCAGTTAGGGGCGGACTAGAGATTGGATATTAGGTTGCAGCATTGCATCACCAGATTTTGCCTGCTAGGCGCACTGCTCTTGCCCAGCGCAATCTGGGCGGCCGATATTGAGTCCGTTAGACTTTGGCGAGCGCCCGATAGCACTCGACTGGTGCTGGATTTAAGTACCGCCGCCGAGCACAATTTATTTGCCCTGCAAAATCCTAATCGTCTGGTGATTGATCTCAGCGACAGCCAGTTAAAAACCCAATTCGACAAGCTGGATCTGGCCAACACTCCTATTTCTGGCATTCGTGTGGCAGTGCGCAACAAGACCGATGTGCGCGTGGTGCTGGACTTAAAAACCACAGTGAGCCCCAAGAGTTTTAGTCTCAAAGCCAACGAACAATACAGCGATCGTCTGGTGATCGACCTGTTTGACAAAAAGCGTGTAGTCAGCCGCTCGGTTGAAGAGGTGGTTAAAAAGAAAAATCGTAAAATTATTATTGCCATTGATGCCGGTCACGGTGGTGAAGACCCAGGAGCACTGGGGCCCAGGAAGGTGCGCGAGAAGGTCGTGGTATTTCAAATTGCCAAGCGCATTGAAAAGCTCTTTGACAGCAATCCAAATTTTCAGGGTGAACTGGTAAGAAGTGGTGATTATTACCTGGCTCACCGCAAGCGTTCACAGTTGGCGAGAGAGAAGCAGGCTGATTTCTTTATTTCCATCCATGCCGACGCCTTTACTGATCCTCAGGCTCATGGAGCCTCTGTCTATGCTCTATCCACCAAGGGAGCTACCAGTGAAGCAGCGCGCTATCTGGCATCGAAAGAGAATCGTGCTGATTTAATTGGTGGTGCCAGCAACCTGAGTCTGGATAACAAGGACGATGTGCTTGCCGGCGTGCTGCTGGATCTGTCCATGACGGCCACCCTCAGCAGCAGTCTGGAGGCCGGCAAATATGTGTTAAAAAATATGGGCTCAGTGGCGCGGCTGCATAAAAAGCAGGTTGAGCAGGCGGGTTTTTTGGTTTTAAAGTCGCCAGATCTTCCCTCGCTGCTGATTGAAACCGGGTTTATTTCCAACCCCAAAGAAGCTCGGCAGCTGAGCAGCGCCAAATACCAGCAGCGTATGGCAGATGCTATCTACGACGGGCTGGTGCAGTTTTATTCTGAGAACCCACCTGTGGGCACTCTGTTGGCTAAAAACGGCAATGCCGTGGCGCGCAGTTATATTATTGCCAGGGGTGACACCCTGTCTGAAATCGCCGTCCGTCATAACACCTCAGTGCGTAAAATTCTGCGCTACAATAAGATGTCATCGAGCACCATTCGCGTTGGCCAGAGAATTTTAATTCCCTCGAGCTAACGAGCATTTTTTAAAGGCGTTATCACATGTCCAGTATTCATATACTTAGCCCGCAATTAGCTAATCAGATTGCTGCTGGAGAAGTCGTTGAGCGCCCGGCCTCCGTGCTCAAAGAGCTGGTGGAGAACAGTCTGGATGCCGGGGCCAAGCGCATAGATATAGAGATTGAGCAGGGCGGCACCAAGCTGATTAAAATTCGCGATGATGGCCATGGCATTCCCGAGTCTGAGCTGGCGCTGGCGCTAAGCCGCCACGCCACCAGTAAGATTGATAACCTGGAAGATCTAGAGGCAGTTGCCACCCTGGGTTTTCGCGGCGAGGCTCTGGCCAGTATTGCCTCAGTGTCGCGACTCAGCCTGACCTCCAATGCTGGTGACAGCAGTGGCTGGAAGGCGGTATCTGAGGGCCGTGATATGGAGGTGGATTTGCAGCCAGCAGCCCACCCTCAGGGCACCAGTGTTGAGGTGCGGGACCTGTTTTTTAATACTCCGGCGCGACGTAAGTTCTTGCGCACTGAGGGCACCGAATACAACCGCATTGATGACAGCATTAAAAAGCTCGCGCTCAGTCGCATGGACATCGCATTTAGCCTGCGTCACAACCAGCGAGCACAGATAAATTTGCGGCCGGCATTGAGTCAGCTGGAGCAGGAAAAAAGGGTTGCCGATATCTGCGGGCCGGCTTTTATGCAACAGGCTCTGTATGTGGACAACGACCGCTCAGGTATACGCCTCTGGGGCTGGATGGGGCTGCCGACATTCTCCAGAAGTCAGGCTGACTTGCAGCACTTTTTTGTCAATGGCCGCTGTATTCGCGACAAAGTGGTTTCCCACGCCATACGCCAGGCCTACCAGGATGTGCTCTACCATGGTCGTCATCCGGCCTATGTGTTGTTTTTGGAGGTGGAGCCAGCCGATGTGGATGTCAATGTACATCCTACCAAACACGAGGTGCGCTTCCGCGATAGCCGGTCCATCCATGGTTTTGTCTACGGTACTCTAAACAAGGCGCTGGCTCAGGATCGTCCCCAGGATCATCTTCAGTCCGCTGAGACTGCCGCTGGGCAAATACCTCAGCAGGACTGGCAGTCGGATCAGTCGACGGTGCAGTCGAGCATTCAGTTTCCGGCGCCGGGCAATCAGTCGCAGGGCTCTGCCAGCTTCGCCCAGTTTTCCAGCTCCAGCCATGGCTCGGTCAATGCGCCCATGGAGGCTTATCAAAGTCTGTATGCCACCCAGATGCCAGAGGAGGAGGGCGATATTCCACCCATGGGTTTTGCAATTGCCCAGCTAAAAGGTATCTATATTCTTGCGGAAAATGCCCAGGGTTTGATTATTGTAGACATGCATGCAGCCCATGAACGTATTACCTACGAGCGTATGAAGACCGCCTTTGATAGTCAGGGCCTGGTATCTCAACCACTGCTGGTGCCTGAGAGCCTGTCGGTGAGTGAGCGCGAGGCGGAGGTGGCGGATAAAAGTTCAGCAATTTTTACCCAACTTGGATTTGTAGTGGAGCGGGCAGGTGCAGAGAGTATTATCGTGCGGGAAATTCCGGCCATACTGCGCGGTTCAGAAGTAGAGGGGCTATTGCGCGATGTGATCTCAGATCTTCTGATGCACGGTACCTCAGAGCGGATCCGACAGCATATCAATGAAATCCTCTCGACCATGGCCTGCCATGGTTCGGTGCGAGCCAACCGCAAGCTAACAGTGCCTGAGATGAACGCTCTGCTGCGCGATATGGAGGCTACCGAGCGCAGTGGCCAGTGCAATCACGGCAGGCCTACATGGTCCCAGCTCAATCTCGATGAGTTGGATAAACTGTTCCTTCGCGGCCGATGAGCAGCAGCCCCGCCAGCCTCCCCCGGGCTATAACCGTAATGGGACCAACTGCTAGTGGTAAAACTGCTCTGGCTATAGAGCTACAAAAGCATTTGCCTGTTGAGCTTATTAATGTGGACTCGGCTCAGATCTACCGCGGGCTGGATATTGGCAGTGCCAAACCGGATGCGGCAACTCTGGCCGCTGCACCCCACCGCCTGTTGGATATCCGTGATCCTGCGCAGGCATACAGCGCTGCCGATTTTCTGATTGATGCCAGGGCCGAAATGGAAAGTATAGTTGCTGCGGGCAAGGTGCCATTGCTGGTTGGCGGCAGCATGATGTATTTTAAGGTGCTTCTAGAGGGGCTTTCTGATCTGCCCGAGGCCAACCAGCTAATTCGCGATGAGATTGAGCAGCAGGCGCAGCAGCAGGGTTGGCCGGCACTTTATCGCCAACTCGAGGCTGTGGACCCTGAGACCGCCAGTCGCTTGCACCCCAATCACTCTCAGCGTATTCAGCGAGCACTGGAAGTCTATCGTATAAGCGGTGTGCCAATGTCTTCTCTGCAGGGCAGCTCCAGTGGTGGCTTGCAGCATAAATACGATTTTGTGCAATTTTCTTTGCTGCCGCAGAACCGTAGCCTATTGCACCGGCGTATAGAGGTGAGATTCCAGCAGATGATGGAATCTGGGTTCGAACAGGAGGTGCGAGAGCTCTACCAGCGTGGTGATCTGCATATTAATTTGCCGGCAATACGCTCTGTGGGCTACCGCCAGCTCTGGGATTACTGCTTGGGTGAGTGCAGTTTGACGGAGGCACAGCAGAAGGCTGTGATTGCCACCCGCCAGCTAGCCAAGCGCCAGATGACCTGGCTGAGAAACTGGCCGCAGGCGATTGAAATTGCGGTGGATAACCAAAGCGGCTTTCTAAGCGTTGAGGAAACTTGCGCTCAGTGCTTGAAATCGCTTTGAGTCGTGCCCATATACTATACTAGGGGGGAGGAAAAGCTTTTCCCCACGGTGAGTTGCAATCCCACCGGGCTATTGAGTTGAGACACTCGAACCAATTTTTATGCCGCGGACTCTGGTGCGGCTATTTTTCGCTGTGAGTATTGCAGCACCCATTGAATTTTCAATAATAAGGAGTAGTAAAATGTCAAAAGGGCATAACCTACAAGACCCTTTTCTGAATGTCCTAAGAAAAGAACGTATTCCCGTATCTATATTTCTCGTCAACGGTATCAAGCTACAGGGGCAAGTTGAGTCTTTCGACCAGTTTGTTGTGTTGCTCAAAAATACCGTTAGCCAGATGGTTTACAAACACGCTATATCTACAGTGGTTCCCTCCCGAGCCGTGCGCCTGCCTGCCAGCAACGCTGCAGGAGGTCAGTCTGAAGCCGGAGTCGGTGGTGACGATATAGGTAATTACAGCGACGATAATTACTAACAAGAGTGTCATTATTTTTTGAACGACCTGATGTTGGCGAGCGCGCCGTTCTGGTTCACCTTAAGTTAAACAGTGAATCCGAGCCCGAGGACCCAAGGGAATTTGAAGAGTTAGTGATCTCCGCTGGAGGCGACCCGGTTGAGTTTTTGACTGGGTCTCGCCAGTCTCCCCATGCCAAATTTTTTGTCGGTACCGGCAAGTTGCAAGAAATTGGTAGTCTGGTTAGAAGCCACGACGCCGAGATTGTTATCTTTAATCACAATCTCTCTCCTAGCCAGGAGCGCAACCTCGAGGCCGAACTGAAGTGTCGAGTGCTGGATCGCACTGGTCTGATTCTGGATATTTTTGCTCAGAGAGCGCGCACCCACGAGGGTAAGCTGCAAGTTGAGCTGGCACAGTTGCAACACCTGTCGTCCAGACTGGTGCGCGGCTGGACTCACCTGGATAGAGAAAAGGGTGGCATAGGTATGCGCGGCCCGGGTGAGACCCAGCTGGAATCTGACCGGCGCATGGTCAGAGAGCGGATTCAGACGATCAAAAAGCGTCTGGAGAAAGTCAGAAAACAGCGCGGTCAGAGCCGCCGCTCCAGAGATCGGGCTGAAATCCCCACCGTATCTCTGGTGGGCTATACCAACGCCGGTAAATCCACCCTGTTTAACCGTATGACTGGGTCTGATGTATTTGCGGCTGATCAGCTTTTTGCCACCCTGGATCCCACCATGCGACGTCTGGATCTTGCTGAGCTGGGTCCGGTAATTTTTGCTGACACCGTAGGCTTTATCAGTCACCTGCCTCACCGCTTGGTCGATGCCTTTCGCGCCACTCTCGAAGAGGCGGCCTCTGCCACTCTGCTGCTGCACATTGTTGATGCTGCTGCCGAGGAGCGGGCCATCAATATACAGCGGGTCGATGAGGTGTTAAAAGAGATAGATGCCCACAGGCTGCCGACGCTGATGGTGTATAACAAGATTGATCTGCTGGATAATGCGCAGCCGCGTATTGAGCGCAATGATCAGGGTGTACCGGTGGCTGTCTGGCTATCAGCACTGTCTGGTGAGGGGATGGATTTACTGCTGCAGGCTATAGTTGAATGCCTGCCGAGCCAGATAGTGCACAAACACTTGCAGTTGCAACCTGATCAGGGTGCCCTCAGGGCGGCCCTCTACAGCCATAAGGCAGTGGTGTCAGAGCAGGTCAATGAGCAGGGTGCTATAAACCTAGAAATAAAGCTGGCCGAGAGCGATTTTTTGCGACTGCTCAAGAGTTCAGGGTTGAAATTACAAGATTTAGTCAGTCTGTCAGGTTAAACTACGAGTATAAACAAGCTCACAACATTAATTATCAATTGGAGAACATTATGGCCTGGAATGAACCGGGTGGTGGTAAGGACCCATGGGGCGGCAACCGCAACAATGAGGGACCACCAGACATAGATGAAGCGATAAAAAAGCTTAAGGAGACATTTTCAGCATTCGGAGGCAAGGGTTCAGGCTCTGGTGCTGGTGGTAGTGGCAAGAGTTTGCTGCCCATTGGTCTGTTAGTAATCGCTATTATCTGGGCTCTGTTAGGTGTGTATCAAGTCGATGAGAAAGAGCAGGCACTGGTGCTTAGGCTGGGTAAATACCATGACACATTGAATGCGGGTCTAAAATGGAACCCACCCCTGATCGATAGAGTGGTGATGGTGCGGGTGACCGAAGAGCGCCAGTACTCGGCTCGAGGCCTGATGCTGACTCAGGACGAAAATATTGTCGAAATCTCCCTGACAGTTCAGTACAACATTGCCAACGCGAGAGACTTTGTGCTCAATATTAAAGAGCCAGAGACCAGCCTGAAGCAGGCTACCGATAGTGCTCTGCGCCATGTGGTTGGCAGCACAGGTCTGGATGGCGTGATATCTACAGGCCGCGAGCAGGTAGCTGAGGGTACAGCCCAAAAGCTGCAGGATCTGTTGGATGTCTACGGCAGTGGTATCAATGTGGTCAAGATCAATATCGAAGAGGCGCGTCCACCCACGGAGGTGAAAGCAGCCTATGATGATGTGATTAAAGCGCGAGAAGATTTGGAGCGACTGGTGAATGAGGCTCAGGCCTACTCCAACGGTATTATTCCAGAAGCTCGCGGTGAAGCTCAGCGACTGCGAGAAGAGGCCAATGGTTACAAGTCTCAGGTGGTTTCCAAGTCTCAGGGTGAGGCAAACCGCTTCACCAAGCTGTTAGGGGAGTATAAGAAAGCGCCACAGGTAACCCGGGAGCGCCTCTATCTCGATGCTATAGAAGAGGTGATGACCAATAGCAGCAAGGTACTTGTGGATACAGAGGGTGGCAACAACATGCTCTATCTGCCCCTGGATAAAATTGTTCAGCAGGGTTCAGCAGCTACCATAGGCCGCGGGACTGGGTCTAGTGAACAGATGGTCGATCGCATCGCCAATGAGGTAATTGAGAAATTACAGAGAAATAGTGAACGAGTTCAATCGGAGAGACGACGATGAGTAGTTCAATTAAAGCAATCGTTCTGCTGGCTCTTACGCTGGTTGTTGTGCAGAGCTCGCTATTTGTAGTAAGTGAATTTGAGCGCGGCATCAAGCTGCGGTTTGGTGAGCTGATTGAGGGCGATATTCAGCCCGGTCTGCATGTCAAAATGCCTTTTGTCGACAATGTGCGGATCTTTGATGCGCGAGTGTTGACTGTGGATGCTCAGCCCGCCAGCTTTTTTACCGTTGAGAAGAAGCGTCTGATCGTAGATTCCTATGCCAAATGGCGTATTGCCAATGTAGAGGCCTACTACACCAAAACCGGTGGTGTTGAGTCGGTGGCAAAAAATCGTCTGGCCAACCGAGTCAACGATGGACTAAGAAATCAGTTTGGTACGCGTACCCTAAATGAAGTGGTCTCTGGTGAGCGAGACTTGCTGATGAAGAATATCACCGAGGACCTCAATAGCACTGTGTTAGAAGAGCTAGGGATTGAGGTGGTGGATGTGCGGGTCAAGCGTATTGATCTGCCTCAAGAGGTGAGCAGCCAGGTGTTTCGCCGGATGACTGCGGAGCGGGAAAAGGAAGCCCGGGAGCTGCGTTCCACGGGTAAAGAGAAAGCGGAAAAAATTCGCGCCTCTGCTGATCGTGAGCGTACCATCGAACTGGCTAATGCCTACCGAGATGCGGAAGAGCTGCGCGGTGAAGGTGATGCGGAGGCTGCGGCTATCTATGCAGACGCCTACCAGCGCGATCCAGAGTTTTACTCCTTTGTGCGTAGCCTCAATGCCTACAAGTCGGCCTTTGCTACCAAGGGCGATATTATGCTGCTGGAGCCAGACAGTGACTTCTTTAAGTACCTGAACAAACAGGACGCCAAGTAACCAATCTAGGCGCCCAGTTCAACAAACTAATTAGGCGAGCAGAGATGCTCGCCTAATTAGTTTAAAAACCTCTGCCACAATGGGGGCGATTTTGTTAGAATCGCGGCGCCGAGGCAACTCGGTTTTTTTATGCCGAAGTTGAGGTCTGTTGTAATGCTCGAAGATATAGGCAGAGCAGTTGGTTTGATGCTGGTGTTCGAAGGCATTATGCCTTTTCTGTCTCCCCGCAGATGGCGCAATATGGCGCAGGTGCTAGCTACCGTTGATGAAAGGTCAATGCGCCTGATAGGCCTGTTCAGTATGCTTATTGGGCTCGGTCTGCTGATTTTCTGGCGTTAAGCTGCTACTTTTTTGACAAGGAGTAGGGCTTTTATTGCGGGCGGTGGGATTTTTTCACGCTCGGTGGTCGCCAGTGGGGTTTATAAGCGGCCGAGAAATATTTTAAAGAATCTATGAGGTTTCTGTGACAAATGTAGATCGCTGGATGTTGCCGGATGGCGTCGATGAAGTGCTGCCAGAGCAGGCACAGGTCGTCGAGTACCTGCGACGACAGCTTCTCGATCTCTATCACAACTGGGGTTATGACCTGGTTATACCTCCGATGGTGGAATTTACCGAATCTCTGCTCAGCGGCTCTGGATCTGATCTGGATTTAATGACCTTCCGCATCACCGACCAACTCAGTGGTCGCATGATGGGTATTCGTGCAGATATCACTCCGCAGACAGCCCGTATGGACGCTCATAGCCTGCGTCGCGAAGGGCCTAATCGCCTGTGCTATGCGGGCACTGTTCTGAACACACGCCCCCGTGGACCGCTGGAGTCACGCACACCTATCTCCCTGGGTGTGGAATTATTTGGTGAAGCTACCCTGGCTGCTGATATCGAGGTTATAGAGTTGTTTTTGCAGACTCTAAAGACTTCTGGGGTCAGTGGTGTGCACCTTGATTTGGGCCATGTGGATATCTACCGCGGCCTGCTGGCTGAGGCCAATCTGGATAAAGACCTTGAAGCAGAATTATTTGAGTTATTGCAACGCAAGGCCGTTGGTGAATTAGAGCAGTGGGTGGCCAGCAATATAGACGACCATAGTCTGGCCGGTTGGTTGACCATCCTGCCTACTTTGGCGGGCAGTATTGAAGTGTTGGCCGCAGCAAAAACTGCCCTGGCCGGAGCTCCAGCCTCAGTGCTAGAGGCCATCGAGCAGTTGGAGCAGATTGTCGATGCTCTGAGTCAGGCTGATGTAAGTATTTATTTAGATCTCGGTGAGATGCCTGGATACCATTACCACACCGGTGTGGTGTTTGCCGCCTATGTTCAGGGTTATGGCAAGGCGCTGGGCAATGGTGGTCGCTATGACCATGTGGGTGAGGCCTTTGGTCGAGCTCGTCCAGCTACCGGGTTTGCCTTTGATCTCAAGTCGCTGGTGAGTCAGGGAAGCAGGCACAGAGATCAGCTGAGCGGAATCTTTGTCGCTGCCAGTAGCGACCCTGAGGTGCATAAGCAGGTTGCACTGCTGCGCAGTCAGGGCAACCGAGTGGTTCAGGGTTTTGTAGATCAAACGGTCAACTATGATGAGTTGAATTGCGACCGTGAGCTGGTAGAGCAGGGCGGCGAGTACCTGGTTAAAAAGTTGTCCTGACCCTGGTCGTCAGGTGGTGTAATTTTTTCGAGTAAACAAATCTTATGGGTAAAAATGTCGTTATTCTTGGTTCCCAGTGGGGGGATGAAGGCAAAGGTAAGATCGTCGATCTGTTAACTGACAAGGCTGCACTGGTTGCACGCTTTCAGGGTGGTCACAACGCAGGACACACATTGGTGATCGATGGTCAAAAGACCGCGCTGCATCTTATCCCATCTGGTATTTTGCGCGACCATGTGACCTGTGTTATCGGCAACGGCGTGGTGGTTGCTCCAGATGCGCTGCTCAAAGAGATTAAGATGCTGGAGGAGCGTGGCGTTCAGGTGCGAGACCGCCTGCGAGTCTCTGGTTCCTGTCCATTAATTCTCAGTTACCATATAGCCCTGGATCAGGCGCGAGAAGTGGCTCGAGGCAATGCAAAAATCGGCACCACAGGTCGTGGTATAGGCCCCGCCTACGAGGACAAAGTAGCGCGTCGCGGGCTGCGCCTTGGGGATCTGGCCAATATGGAGCGTTTTGCTGAAAAGCTTAAAGAGGTTCTCGACTACCACAACTTTGCCCTGACCCAGTACTATGGTGCTGAAGCTGTGGACTATGATAAAACGCTTGCAGAGGCCAAGGTCTGGGCAGAGGCTCTGTTACCTATGAAAGCCGATGTGACTAAGATTCTGCACGATGCCCGCGAGGCTGGTGAGCATATTTTATTTGAAGGTGCTCAGGGGTCTCTGCTGGATGTTGACCATGGCACCTATCCATTTGTCACCTCATCCAATACTACTGCTGGTGGCACAGCCACGGGCACGGGATTTGGACCCCTGTATCTTGATTATGTGCTGGGTATTACCAAAGCCTATACCACCAGAGTGGGCTCTGGTCCTTTTCCCACCGAACTACATTGTGAAATTGGTCAGTATCTCGGTGAGAAAGGCCATGAGTTTGGCACTACCACAGGTCGTTCTCGCCGCTGTGGCTGGTTTGATGCGGTAGCGCTGCGCCAGGCTGTCCGCATCAATAGTATCTCTGGTATCTGCCTGACAAAACTAGATGTACTGGACGGGTTGGAGGAAGTCAAAATCTGTATCGGCTACAAAAATTCCGATGGTACTGATGCAGGTATTCCTATGCATGCAGACGATTTTGAAAATATTACACCTGTCTACGAGTCCATGCCGGGCTGGTCCGATATCACTGTGGGTGCTCAGAGTCTCGACGCTCTTCCCCAGGCGGCAAAAGATTATATTCGCCGTATTGAAGAGTTAACTGGGGCGCCAGTCGATGTGGTTTCAACCGGACCAGACCGTGTTGAAACTATTGTTTTACGTCATGCCTTTGACTAATTTTTAAATTTTTTTTTGCTGATTTCCTGTCTGGATTTTGCTGTAAAAAATATCTTAACAAATTTGTTTGCGCCCAAGCTCCTCAAGGGATTGGGCGCGAGTCAAACCACTCTATCCACTAATAAATAAATCCCTAAAACCGAAAAATTTGATTTTAATCTTTTTTGTCTGCGGTTGCAGCGGTCTAAATTCGCTTGCGAAAACTTGGCAACTTAGGTACCTTAAAATCGTAGCACTGAATAAAAAAAAACGGGTTCGACGCCAGTTAGGTTTTATTACAGGCGATGGAAACCCGATATGTATGAGGTATTTATGCCGCAATATATGTATAGGGAAATTATTCGTTTAAGCTGTACGCGCCACTTATCCAGAGTGGCATACCTTTTTTTTAATCCTAAAAAAATCACTTACGCTGCCCGCCGGCGCCACTGTATAACCGGTGGGTGCTGCTGATGGTCAATCAATTTTCTACTGAAATCTGGCCTCTGGCAGTTTATTTCGGCATGGTTATTCTGCTGGTTATTACCATGTTGGTGCTCTCCTGGTTACTGGGTCAGCGCCGCCGCGACGCCGCCACCAACGATCCTTTTGAGTCGGGCATTGTGTCTGTTGGTAACTCTCAGGTGCGCATCTCTGTTGAGTTTTATCTGGTGGCTATATTCTTTGTTATCTTTGATTTGGAAACTGTTTTTATCTTTGCCTGGGCCATAGCGTTCTTTGAATTGGGCTGGGAGGGCTATCTGGCAATGTTGGTATTTATTGCTCTGTTGGCGCTGGTTTTAATTTATGAATGGCGCTCCGGTGCTCTGGATTGGGGTAACAAAATCCGTGTTGGATTATCTCAGGCGCAGGCCAAAGAAAAGGCGCGAAAAACTGCTGAGGAAAAATTATGAAGTGGAGCCTAAGCCGACCCGAAGATGGCAACCAAGTCAGTGGTAGCGATGATTTTATTGAAGAGCAAGTAAAGCGCAATGTGGCATTTGCAAAGCTGGAAGATCTGATTGCCTGGGGTCGAGCCCATTCTCTGTGGCCCTTTAATTTTGGCCTGTCTTGCTGCTATGTGGAAATGGCAACCTCATTTACCAGTCGTCATGATATTGCCCGTTTTGGTTCCGAGGTTATTCGAGCCACCCCAAGGCAGGCAGATTTGATGGTGATCTCTGGGACCTGTTTTTTAAAAATGGCTCCCGTGGTGCAGCGACTTTATGACCAGTTGCTCGAGCCGCGATGGATTATTTCTATGGGCTCCTGTGCGAATTCTGGTGGTATGTACGATATCTATTCTGTGGTACAGGGAGTAGATAAATTTATTCCGGTGGATGTCTATGTCCCCGGTTGTCCCCCGCGTCCGGAGGCGTTGATGCAGGGACTGTTAATGTTGCAGGAATCAATTGGTAAGGAGAGAAGACCTATTACCTGGGCTGCTGGTGATCAGACGGTGGTTAAGCCGCAAAAGATCAGCAAGCGAGACGAGCTTACTGCGCAGAGAATTCAGGCAACAGAATTAAGGGAACCAAAAGATATCTAGGGAAAGTCTTATAACAATCTAAGGGGTTTAAATGCAAACGGCTGAAACTCTGGTTTATAGCCAGGTGGAAGAGAACCTGTACCGACAGTTCGGTGAGGATCTATTTATTACCCAAAACTGTGCGGACAATATTCCCACAGTATGGGTTGGCCGCAAGCATTTAATTCAAGTACTGGAATTTTTAAAACCCAGTTTTTCCATGCTCTACGATCTGTTTGTGATCGATGAGCGCACCAGAGTCTATCGCGATGATCAACCAGCCTCTGACTTCACTGTTGTCTACCAGTTGCTCTCCATAGAGCGCAATGCTGACCTGCGAATAAAAGTTGCACTGACCGAGACCGACCTGAGTTTACCTACCAGTATTTCTATCTGGCCCAATGCCAACTGGTACGAGCGCGAAGCCTGGGATATGTTTGGGGTGGAGTTTACCGGTCATCCCAACCTGTTCCGCATTCTGCTGCCGCCCACCTGGGAGGGGCATGCGCTGCGCAAAGATCATCCGGCTCGCGCAACCGAGATGGCGCCGTTTGAAATGGGCCCCGAGAGAGTGGCCAAAGAGCAGGAGGCGCTGCGCTTTCGCCCTGAAGACTGGGGCATGAAAGCCGAGAGTGAAGACAGTGAATTTATGTTTCTCAATCTGGGTCCCAACCACCCCAGTGTGCATGGTGTATTCCGCATCGCCCTGCAATTGGACGGTGAGGTGATTATGGACTCGGTGCCGGATATTGGTTATCACCATCGCGGTGCCGAGAAGATGGCAGAGCGTCAGACCTGGCACACTTTTATACCTTACTCCGATCGTATTGATTATCTGGGTGGGGTAATGAATAACCTGGCCTATATTCAGTCGGTGGAAACCCTTGCTGGGATTGAGGTGCCGGAGCGCGCCAAAGTTATCCGCATTATGTTGGCCGAGTTATTTCGTATTTCCAGTCATCTGGTGTTTTACGGTACCTTTGTTCAGGACGTGGGGCAGATGTCGCCGGTGTTTTATATGTTTGTCGATCGGGAAAAACTGTTTGGCATAGTTGAGGCAATCACCGGCGGCCGCATGCACCCGGCCTGGTTCCGCATTGGTGGTGTGGCCCAGGATTTGCCCAATGGCTGGGATCGAATGATTCGTGAATTCCTCGATTACCTGCCGGCACGCCTCGACCATTACGACAAGATGGCCATGCAAAATAAAATGCTCAAAGAGCGCACTGTGGGTGTTGGAGTCTACACCCAGCAAGAGGCCCTGGACTGGGGGGTAACCGGCCCTGGCTTGCGAGCCACTGGCAGTGACTGGGACGTGCGCAAAAAGCGCCCCTATGGTGGCTATGATCAATTCGAATTTGAAGTACCCACAGCCGAAAATGGCGACTGCTATGACCGGGCTGTGGTGCGCATCGAAGAGATGCGTCAGAGCCTAAAAATTATCCGTCAGTGCGTTGATAATATGCCTAGTGGCCCCTACAAGAGCGAGCATTCGTCAACCACGCCACCGCCCAAAGAACGCACCATGGAAGATATAGAAACCCTGATTCATCATTTTTTAAATGTTAGTTGGGGGCCTGTGATTCCTGAGGGCGAGGCTTCAGTAATGATTGAGGCCACCAAAGGTATTAACAGTTATCACCTGATCAGCGATCGCAGCACCAACTCCTATCGCACCAGAATTCGCACCCCATCTTTCCCTCATTTGCAGCAGATCCCACTGATCAGCAAGGGCCTGATGATTCCGGATTTGATTGCCATTATTGCGAGTATTGATTTTGTTATGGCGGATGTTGACCGATGAGTAAAAGTGAAATGATTCAAAGCGACATTGGCTCTGTGCTGACTGCTGAGGAACTTGCAATGATTGATGCAGAGCTGGCGCATATTCCTTATAGGTCAGGCGCCGCTATAGATGCCTTAAAGATTGTGCAGGCTAAGCGAGGTTGGGTATCTGATGAATGCTTGCAGGCGATTGCTCGGCATCTGGAAATGTCTGCAGAGGAGCTGGAGGGGGTGGCGACTTTTTACAATTTGATCTATCGCCGCCCGGTAGGTGAAAAAGTGATTCTTTTTTGCGACAGCGTGAGTTGTTGGATCAATGGCTGTGACGACATTAAAGAAAAGATCTCCGAAACCCTGGGTGTGGACTATGGCGAAACCACCGCAGATAACAGCTACACCCTTTTGCCAGTGCCCTGTTTGGGTGCCTGTGATCGCGCCCCTGTAATGATGGTGGGAGATGATCTGGTCACTCATTTAGATAATCAAAAAATACAGCAGCTGTTTGCCAGAGCTGAGCGGGGGAATACCAAGTAATGGAAAAAGTACTTACCCGCAATATAGGCGTCGATCACAAGCCAACAGATCTAAAAGCCTATGAGGCCAATGGTGGTTATCAGGGGTTACGCAAGGCAATGTCTAGTATGTCACCTCAGGATTGTCAGTCTGTAATCAGCGACTCCAATCTGCGTGGTCGCGGTGGAGCAGGGTTTCCAACGGGCATGAAATGGAGCTTTGTCCCTGCCGACGACAAATGTACTCCCGGGCATAAATATCTGGTGTGCAATGCAGATGAAATGGAGCCCGGTACCTTTAAGGATCGCCTGCTTATGGAGTGTGACCCTCATCAGTTAATTGAGGGGATGATTCTGGCGGCCTATACCATAGGTGCAGATATTTCCTATATCTTTATTCGCGGTGAGTATCTACTGGCCATTGAGCGGCTGCGAGATGCATTGCAAGAATGCTATGCCGCTGGTCTGTTGGGTGACAATATTCTCGGCAGTGGTTACAGCCTCAATATGTATGTGCATCCCAGCGCAGGTCGCTATATCTGTGGTGAGGAAACCGCCTTAATCAATGCCCTCGAAGGCAAGCGCGCCAACCCCAGGGCCAAGCCGCCATTCCCTCAGGTGAGTGGTCTCTGGGGCAGGCCAACCATAGTTAACAATGTAGAAACACTGTGCAATATCTCCCACATTATTGATCGCGGCGCCGACTGGTTTAAGTCATTGGGGGTTGGCGAGGATGCTGGCACCAAGCTGTTTGGTGTCAGTGGCAGAGTCAATAACCCGGGCTGTTGGGAGCTGCCTATGGGGACACCTATTCGGGAAATTATTGAACAGCATGCCGGCGGCATGCGCGATGGCTATCAGCTCAAGGGGTTTTTACCCGGCGGTGGCTCCACCGACTTTTTGACCGCCGAGCACCTGGATTTGGCGATGGACTACAACGTAATCGGTGCCGCCGGCAGTCGCATGGGTACAGGCACCATGATTATCCTCGATGATCGCACCTGCCCCGTGGGTATGGTGCTCAATCTGATTCGTTTCTTTGCTCACGAGTCCTGCGGATTTTGCACACCCTGCCGCGATGGTTTGCCCTGGTCGCGGCAGGTGCTACAAGATATTGAGGAGGGCCGGGGACAGCCAGAAGATTTGGACACCCTGGCTTACCAGGTCAAATATATAGGCGCCATTGGTAATACTCACTGCGCACTGGCTCCGGGGGCCATGGAGCCTCTGCAGAGCGCCTTAAAATATTTTTACGATGATTTTAAACAGCATATCAGTAGTGGCCGCTGCCCCTATCATTAGACGAGTGTAAATTATGCCAACCATATTTGTAGATGGTCAGGAACTTCAGGTAAACGACGGCGAGAATATTCTCGAAGCCTGTCTTAATGCTGGATTGGATTTACCCTATTTCTGCTGGCACCCGGCCATGGGTTCTATTGGCTCCTGTCGCCAGTGTGCTCTGGTGCAATATCAGAATGAAGAGGATACCCGCGGCCGTATTATTATGGGATGCATGACCCAGGTCTCTGAGGGCGCACGCTTTTCACTGCATGCGGAAAATGCCACAGAATTTCGCGAGGCGGTGGTTGAGTCACTGATGCTAAATCATCCTCATGATTGTCCGGTCTGTGCCGAGGGTGGTGAGTGCCACCTGCAAGATATGACGGTGATGGTGGGTCATAGAGATCGTCGTTATAGCGGCAAAAAGAATACCTATCGCAACCAGTACCTGGGACCACTGATTCACCATGAGATGAATCGCTGTATTACCTGCTATCGCTGTGAGCGCTACTACAGAGACTATGCTGGTGGCACTGATCTGGGTGCCCAGGCGTCCCACGATCACCTGTATTTTGGCCGTCACGAAGAGGGCGTTCTGGAGAGTGAGTTCAGTGGCAACCTGGTGGAGGTCTGTCCGACCGGAGTGTTTACCGATAAACCGTTTTTAAAACAATATAGCCGTAAATGGGATCTGCAGTCGGCTCCTTCTATCTGTTCTGGCTGTGCAGTGGGCTGCAACATTGCCCCTGGTGAGCGCTATGGCAAATTAAAGCGCGTGCACAACAGATACAACCATGAGGTCAATGGTTACTTTCTCTGTGACCGCGGGCGCTTTGGCAGCGGCTATGTGAATAGCGATGCGCGTTTGGATTATGCCGGTATCAAACAGGCGGATAGCAGTTTTATGGCGGTTCATCAGCAGCAGGCGCTGGAGACTGCCGCAAGCTGGATGCAGGGTAAAAAAGTAGCTGGTATTGGCTCGCCAAGAGCTTCTCTGGAAGCTAATTATCTGTTGCGAGAGTTGGTGGGAGCTGAAAATTTTTGCGCGGGTTTTTCTGATGCTGAGGCACCTTTGATGGCCTCGGTCCGCAGAATACTTCAAACCACTCAGGCGGCAAATCCAAGTATTAAACAGATTGAGACGGCAGATGCAGTTTTGGTTTTTGGTGAGGATGTTACCAATACTGCTCCCAGAGTTGCGCTGGCGCTGCGTCAGTCGGTACGTAACAAATCCTTTGAGTTAGCCGAGCAGATGGGACTGCCTCACTGGCAGGACGCCGCCGTGCGCAATCTGGCTCAGGATCAGCGTTCGCCTCTAATGATAGTCTCCTCAATGGATACCAGACTGGACGATATTGCCAGCCAATGTATTTCACTGGCGCCAGATCAGATTGCCGAATTTGGCGTCTCCATTGTTGAGGCTCTGGCTGGTGAGAGCTCAGCCAATCAACAGGCCAATGAGATTGCCGAGATATTGCAGTCGGCTAAAAACCCACTGATTATCAGCGGCACCAGTATGTCCCATTGGGGCATTATCAACTCTGCGGTAGCTATTGCAGAGTCCCTATGCGTAAAACAATCCAGTTGTATGCTGAGTCTCTGTGTCCCTGAAGCCGATAGTCTGGGCGTAGCATTGCTAGCCGATAAATCGTCACTGTCGCTAAGCGATCTGGTGGATAGCCCCCCGGAGCTATTGCTGGTCATGGAGAATGATCTTGAGCGAAGGCTCAGTTCTCAGCAGATGCAACAGCTAATGGCCGATGGCACCAGGGTGATCAGCATGGATATGCTGGAGAACGCCACTCTTGGCAGTGCTGATATGGTCCTGCCGGTAGCCTCTTATGCTGAATCTCAGGGTTCCCTGGTCAATATGGAGGGCCGCGCGCAACGTTATTTTCCGGTATTTGAGCCCGCAGCAGAGCGTCTGCCGAGCTGGCAGTGGCTATTAAAGCTTGCGGCCTTAACTGGCCATAAGTCGCTGAGTAAGCTGCAGCACTTTGATCAGGTAGTGGCGGCCTGTGCTGGGAGTCAGGCTGAGCTTGCCGATCTAATTAATGCAGCACCGGATCATAGCTTTCGCGATCGCGGCCTGAAAATTCCTCGCCAGACCCATAGATACAGTGGTCGCACAGCCATGAATGCCGGTGTCAATGTGCATGAGCCCCAGCAGCCCCATGACCATGAGTCACCACTGGCATACAGCATGGAAGGTCTGAATAGAGATCAGCCAGCGGCTCTGACTCCCTATGTCTGGTCACCAGGCTGGAATAGTAACCAATCTTTGCAGAAGTTCCAGGCCGAGGTAGATGGCCCGCTAAAAGGCGGCACTGCGGGCGCAAAATTAATTCTTTCCTCAGCCTCTGGGGCCACTCAAAAAGCGCTGCAGGAGACTGTGGAAATGCAGCCTCACCAGTGGCAGCTGGTACCGGTGCATCAGGTACATGGCTCTGACGAGCTGTCGGTCAATACGGATGAAATTGCCGAGATGGCGGGTATAGGCTTTGTTGCTCTGGGCGCCGTGGTGGCTGAAAAGCTGGGGGTAGCCGATGGCGATGGTGTGGTTGTGGCCTCCGAAGGCAACAAAACTTCTCTTGAAGTGCGTATTTTGCGGCGAGTGGCCAAGAACTGTATTGGTTTTGGTGTTGGCTATGCTGAAACACTCTGTTTGCAGGCGGGCAAGCTGGCAACACTAGAGGCTGATAAAAGCTGGCAGCGTCGCCAGCCCCAGCTAATAGCAACGGACAAGCAGATACCGGACCCTGTGATTGTTGAGGGAGGCTCTGCTCATGTCTGAGTTAATGATGCCGGTTGTCTTAGCCCTTGCCATTCTGGTGGGTGGCGTTGCTGGTGCTGCGGTACTGACCTGGTGGGAGCGCAGATTGCTGGGCTTCTGGCAGGACAGATATGGTCCCAACCGTCTGGGTCCATTCGGCATAGGTCAGGTTGTGGCTGATATGCTCAAGCTGCTGACCAAAGACGACTGGGTTCCGCCCTTTGCCGATAAGGTGGTGTTTATCTTTGCTCCCACCGCCATTGTGGTCGCCATGATGATGGGTTTTGCGGTGGTGCCCTTTGCCCCAGATATGATGATTATCGACGTCAATATTGGCCTGCTGTTTTTCCTCGGTATGACCTCTCTGGCGGTCTACAGCGTGCTCTTGGGTGGTTTGGCCTCCAATAACAAATACGCTTTACTGGGTGGCCTGCGCTCTGCGGCTCAGATGGTCAGCTATGAGGTATTTATGGGCCTGTCGCTGATGGGTGTGGTGATGATGTCTGGCAGCTTTAGTCTGGTGGATATAGTCGAGGCGCAGACAGATGTCTGGTTCTGTTTCTCTCAGGCTCTGGGTTTGCTGGTATTTGTGATTGCCGGGATTGCCGAAAGTCATCGCCTGCCTTTCGATTTGCCCGAGGCAGAGCATGAGTTAACCGCTGGTTTTCACACTGAATATGGCGGTATGAAGTTTGCCATGTTTATGCTCGGTGAATATCTCGGCCTGATGCTGATCTCGTGCATGATTGTGACGCTGTTTTTTGGTGGCTGGATGGGGCCTGCGCTGATAGGCCACTGGCTGCCGCCACTGGCCTGGTTTGGGCTAAAAGTTTTTCTGG
>JAYPYO010000004.1:22852-90413 GCA_038135995.1 Porticoccaceae bacterium | reverse complement strand
TTTGAAGTTCACGATATGGGTATCAATAACTCTGTAGAGGAATACATCGCCGCGCTGGAGCGTCATAAGCCAGATATCTTGGGAATGTCTGCACTGCTGACCACAACCATGCCCTATATGAAGGTGGTGATTGACGCGCTTAAAGATCAGGGCCTGCGTGATAAATATATTGTCATGGTGGGTGGCGCGCCGCTCAATGAAGAGTTTGGTGTAGCCGTGGGCGCAGACGCCTATTGTCGCGATGCTGCAGATGCAGCGACAACGGCAATTCGTCTGGTCTCTGAGCGCAGAGCCCTAGAGACGGCCTGATGGCTGCGGCCAGTGAGCAGGCCCCGGCACGCCTGCTGGTGATTGCCTGTGGCGCACTGGCCCATGAGATAGTCTGGCTGCAAAAATTAAATGGCTGGGGCCATCTTGATCTGCAATGTCTGGATGCAGAATTACACAACAAGCCCAAGCTGATAGCCAGTAAGCTGGCCGCCAAGATTGAACAAAACCGCCGGCATTATAAAAATATTTTTGTCGCCTATGCCGACTGCGGCAGCGGTGGCGCTATAGATGCATTATTGGTGAAAGAGGGTATTGAGCGACTTCCGGGCGCCCACTGCTACTCATTTTTTGCTGGTGAAGAGCGCTTTACCCAGATGGCTGCCGCGGAACTTGGCAGTTTTTATTTGACCGATTTTTTGGTTGAGCATTTTGATCGTCTGGTTGTAAAAGGTCTGAAACTGGACAGATATCCAGACTTGCGCGATCAGTACTTTGCTCATTACACCAGTCTGGTTTACCTGTCGCAGCGCCAGGACCCAGTGCTGGTGGAGCAGGCCCGCGCTGCAGCGGATTTTTTAGATTTGAACTTTCGCCATGAGCACAGCGGCTATGGCGATTTACAGACCGGTCTGCAAGAGCAGATTCTAAAGCTTGTATAGAGGCTAACGGCATGCAAAAAATCGAAGTCTACTGGCGAGATATTCCAGCGCAGATTCTGGTCAAGAGCGGTCGTGTGCGCGGCAAAGCTATGCTTAGCCACAGGTTTCAGGCGGCCATAGATCGCGCCGCCATGCGTGCGGGTAAAGGTGGCAGTGATGAGTATCTGGAAGACTGGCGCCGGGTGACCAGCAACATAGAATCTGAGGGCAGCCCCCAGGATATTGCCCAGCAATTTGCCGATGCCATAGAAGCTGCCTATTCCAATGCCGATATCGCTGCTCTGGTTGCAGGCAAAGGTCTCAAGGAACAAAACCCATGAAACTGGTTCGCTACTGGTCAGTGAGAAATGCCCGTTGGCTGCGCTGGGTTTATAAAGCGCTGGAAGCCTGTCTGGTTGCTCTGCACCCGATCCTCAAACGTCTGGGTTACCAGCGCATAGACGGCACCTTTGCCGCGGTGGAAAAACTGGTTAAAGGATTTCTTTTTGACTCCAAGTCCTGTGGCCAGTGCACCTTGGGCGAAACCGGTATGGCCTGCCCGATGAACTGCCCCAAGACCTTGCGCAATGGCCCCTGTGGTGGCGTGCGCAGCAATGGCCACTGTGAGGTAGACCCAGATATGGTTTGCGTCTGGGTAACGTCCTGGCAAGGCAGTCAGCGTATAGGCAATCTGGAAACTGGTATTCAGATTATTCAGCCCCCTGTGGATGTGCGCAACAAAGGCAGCAGCGCCTGGTTGCGTGCGGTGCGGAAAAAATTGGGAGTAGCGGAGTCATGATGTTTGACGATGAACCCATAGCGGGCGAGAACCTGCCAATTCTGCCAGGCCATTGTTCGCCGGGCCGATTTGAGCGCGTGCTGCGCGCCGGTCAGTTTGCTGTGACCGCAGAGATTGCACCGCCAGACTCCGCCGACCCAGTGGAGGTGTATGCGCGAGCCGCACTGTTTGATGGCTATGTGGATGCCATCAACGCCACCGATGGCTCCGGGGCAAACTGTCATATGTCCAGTGTGGGCATGTGTGCATTGCTGACCCGCCGGGGTTACTCAATGATTATGCAGATCTCCTGTCGCGATAAAAATCGCATTGCCATGCAGGGGGATGTTCTGGGTGCCTCGGCTATGGGGGTATCCAATATTCTCTGTCTCAGTGGCGATGGCGTGCAGTCTGGAGATCACCCTGAGGCCAAGCCAGTATTTGATATGGATTGCATGACCAGCCTGCAAATGATTCGTGGCATGCGTGACGATGCCCAGTTTCTCAGCGGCCGCAAAATAACCTCACCGCCACAGGTTTTTCTCGGTGCCGCGGCCAATCCCTTTGCGCCCCCTTTCGATTATCGTCCTCTGCGGCTAGCCAAAAAAGTGGCAGCGGGAGCGCAGTTTGTGCAGACCCAATACTGCTTCGATATTGACATGTTAAAAACTTACATGGCCAAGGTGCGGGATATGGGTCTGCATGAAAAAGTGTTTATTCTGCCCGGCGTAGGTCCATTGGCCTCGGCGAAATCTGCCGAGTGGATTCGTAAAAATGTCGCCGGTGTGCATATTCCCGATGCCATTATTAAGCGTCTGGCTGGTGCCGAAGACCAAAAGCAGGAAGGGGTCAACATCTGTATCGATATGATCAACCAGATCAAAGAAATGGAAGGCGCCAGCGGCGTACATATTATGGCCTACCGCCAGGAAGAGCGGATCGCTGAAATTGTAGAAAAAACCAAAGTGCTGGGCGATAGAACCCCCTGGCATCCCAATCGTTAAACTCTGGAGACCAGCATGACCATTACCACCATCAGCTCAGCTACCAAAGAAGTCAAAATTGGCTTTGATCAGCCCTTTGTGATTATTGGTGAGCGCATTAATCCCACGGGCCGAAAAATATTGGCCGAGGAAATGAAAGTAGGGGACTACAGCCGTGTCGAAGCTGATGCGCTGGCGCAGGTGGCTGCTGGTGCACAGATGCTGGATGTCAATGCGGGCATACCCCTGGCTGACGAGCCGCGCATACTGGCGGAGTCAATCCAGTTGGTGCAGTCCATTACCGATGTGCCCATCAGTATTGATTCCTCAATTATTGAAGCTCTGGAAGCCGGTCTGGCTGTCTATCAGGGTAAGGCACTGGTCAACTCGGTAACCGGTGAAGATGAGGTGTTGGAGCGGGTATTGCCATTGGTGGCCAAATACGGTGCCGCTGTGGTGGCAATCTCAAATGATGAGACAGGAATTTCCGAAGATCCCGATGAGCGTTTTAAAGTCGCCAAAAAGATTGTTGAGCGCGCAGCAGACTATGGCATCCCCTATCAGGACGTGGTGGTGGATCCCCTGGTAATGCCCATAGGCGCCATTAATACAGCTGGTCTGCAGGTGATGCATATTATCCGCCGCCTGCGAGAAGAGCTAAAGGTAAACACCACCTGTGGCGCCTCTAATGTTAGCTTTGGGCTGCCCAACCGCAATGGCATTAACAGTGCATTTTTAACTATGGCCATGGGTGCCGGTATGACATCCGCCATTACCAGCCCGCTGCACCCAGAAGTGATGCAGGCAGTGCGCGGTGGCGATGTCATGATGGGCAATGACCCGGACTGTGCCAACTGGATACGCGCCTACCGCGAACCTCCCGCAGAGGGAGCCGGTCGCGTCCGAGGTGGCCGTCGCCGCCGGGGATAGACTGTGCCAGAGCAAATGGTCAAGGTTGTATTCACCCCCTCCGGACGCCGCGGCAGCTTTCCGGTCAACACGCCGCTGCTCCATGCGGCCCGGGTATTGGGGGTGGATATTGATTCTGTCTGTGGCGGTCGCGGTCTCTGCGGTCGCTGCCAAATTATCTGTGCCCAGGGCTCTTTTGCCAAACATCAGATTGAATCTGACAGTAGTCACCTGTCCGAAATCTGTGCCACCGAAATCAAATACGGTGAGCGCAAAACCCCATTGGCCAATGGCCGTCGTCTGAGTTGTCACACCCTATTGCTGGATGATGTGGTGATTGATGTGCCACCTGAGAGCCAGGTGCACCGGCAGATCGTGCGCAAAGATGCCGAGTATCGCGATATCAGTCTGGATGCGGCGACTCGCCTCTACTATGTTGAAGTAGAAGAGGCCGATATGCACGTGCCCAAGGGTGACCTGCAACGGTTGATGGAAGCACTTGAGCGAGACTGGCAACTCAGTGCACTGTCCTGTGACAGTGGGCTGTTAAAAAGCTTGCAGCCTGCGCTAGCTGAGGCCAAGCGCGGCCTGACTGTGGCTGTTCACAGAGATCAAACTATTGTTGCTCTATGGCCTGGCTTCAGAGATAAGGCCTATGGGGTGGCTGTAGATGTGGGCTCTACCACCATTGCCGCCCACCTCTGTGATCTGGCTAACGGCGAGGTTTTAGCCAGTTCCAGCCTGATGAATCCACAAATTCGCTTTGGCGAAGACTTAATGAGTCGAGTCTCCTATGTGATGATGAATCCAGAGGGTGCAGGAGAGATGACTCAGGTTGTTCGCGAAGCTCTCAACAGCCTGTTTATTGAGGTGGCTTTGCAGGCCCAGATCGGCGTCGAGGATATTCTCGAGGTGACCCTAGTGGCCAACCCCATTATGCATCATATTTTACTGGGTATTAGCCCGGTGGAGCTGGGTGGCGCACCCTTTGCACTGACTACGGATGCTGCGGTGGAAGTGGCAGCCAAAGAGTTGGACTTACAGATTAATTCTGGTGGACGAGTCTATGTGTTGCCCTGTATTGCAGGCCATGTAGGAGCTGATACCGCAGGTGTAATCCTGTCCGAAGAGCCCCAGTTACAGGACCAGATGACACTGCTCGTGGATGTGGGCACCAATGCTGAGATTGTGCTGGGCAACCGCCAGCGATTACTGGCCTGTTCCAGCCCCACAGGTCCAGCGTTTGAGGGGGCGCAGATCAGCTGTGGCCAGCGTGCGGCCAATGGTGCCATAGAGCGAGTGCGTATAGATCCAGAGACAATGGAGCCTCGCTTCAAAGTGATTGGCAGCGACCTCTGGTCTGATGAGTCGGGATTTGAGCCAGCCATCGACAGCCATGGTGTGACCGGAATCTGTGGTTCAGGGATTATTGAGGTGGTGGCCGAGATGTATTTAGCGGGCATTGTCACTGAGGATGGCATTATTGATGGTGGGCTCGCCGCGCGTACTCCCAGGGTCATACAAAATGGTCGTACCTGGTCTTATATTTTGCACTCGCCAGCGTCGGCTGAGATGCCAATAGTGGTGACCCAAAATGATATCCGTCAAATACAGCTGGCCAAGGCGGCGCTATATGCCGGAGTGAAGTTACTGATGGACCACATGGGTACACAAAAGATCGAACGCATTCGTCTGGCCGGGGCCTTTGGTAGTCATATCAATGTGCAGCACGCCATGGTTTTAGGTTTGATTCCCGACTGCGAGCTGGGCCAGGTATCATCGGCTGGCAATGCCGCTGGAACCGGTGCCCGTATAGCCCTGCTTAACAATCGGTCCAGAGCTGTGATTGAAAGTCTGGTAAAAAATATAGAAAAGATTGAGACGGCAATGGAGCCAAAATTTCAGGATTACTTTGTGGATGCCATGGCTTTTCCCAATAAAACAGACCCTTTTCCCCATCTGTTTTCGACAGTTGTCAGGCCTCAATCCAAGGTGGCTACAGAGAGCGGGGGGGCGAGCCGCAAGCGCCGCCGTCGCTGAGCTATTTTCCGCTAAATAATTTTCAATTTTGAGTAAAAATTCCTTCTTTTAGGGCAGATTCTGGGCCTATAATCGCGTCATCAGCCTCGCTGTTTAACAGCGCGTCCTAGGTCTGTAAATACAATAATTATAAGATCAAAGTAGTCAGATGGGATTTTCGATATGGTCGATAACGCCGATGCAGTAGATGTAGATGTTTCAGATGCCAATGTCACCATGCATATTGGCTTTCTGCTAATGCCCGAATACACCCTGAGTACCTTTTCCAACGCGGTCTCTGTGCTGCGCATGGCCAACCGGCTCAGCGGCAGAGAGCTTTATCGATACTCAGTGTTTAGTCTTGACGGTGAGCCGGTGGTCTCCAGTGCAGGTCTCGAATTACGCCTGGATGGCAGCCTCGAGTCTGTCGGTGATATGAGCGTACTGATGGTCTGCGGTGGCTACAATGTTAAAAAGCACTGCGGTAAAGAGGTGCTGGACGCCTTGCGACTAATGGCCAAGAAAAAGATTCCTCTGGGTGGTATGTGCACAGGCAGCTATGTCTTGGCTGCCGCCGGGCTGTTGGATGGCTATCGCAGTACCATTCACTGGGAAAATATCGCCAGCATGCGCGAGCAGTTTCCCAAACTCAATATTGGCTCCAGTCTATTTGTGATCGATCGCGACCGCTACACCTGCTCTGGCGGTATTAGCTCAATTGATCTGATGCTCAACTTGGTGGCCAGTATTCATGGTCATCAGCTGGTGCAGCAGATTTCTGAGCAGTTTACCTGTGATCGAGTGCGTACCGAAAAAGACCCCCAGCGAGCACCGCTGCAGTACCTGATTGGTGCCAGTCAGCCCCGCCTTGTGGATGCGGTGGTGCTAATGGAAGCCAATATCGAAGAGCCGCTCAGTCTTGACGAGGTGGCCGAATATGTGGGTATTTCAAGGCGTCAGCTGGAGCGGCTATTTAATCGTTATCTGCACTGTGCGCCGTCTCGCTATTATTTGGAGTTGCGCCTATCCCGGGCCAGATTACTGTTGTTGCAGACCTCTATTCCGGTAATTGATGTAGCTATTAGCTGTGGTTTTTCCACCGCACCCCATTTCAGCAAGTGCTACAGCGACCTGTATGGCAAACCTCCCAGCAATGAGCGTCGTGCCCTGGCCTGAGGGCAATGATTATTGGTTGCGATAATCTGTAGGTCGGCTGGCAAAGGCGCTGCGAAAGGCGCGGGAGAAATGGGCGGTATCGGCAAAGCCGCATTCCTGGGCTATATCTGTAATCGAACGCTGAGTGTTTTGCAGCAGCCACAGTGCATAACTCAGGCGAATCTTGCGATAAAACTTCTGCAGACTCTCACCAGTATCGGCCAGAAACAGGCGTTCTAATTGACGCTTGGAAATATTAATGCGTTGGGCTATCTCATCGGTGGCCAGAGGGCGACTGAGATTTTGTTCCATCAGCAGCAGTGCTCTGGCCACCCATTTGTTTTCCACCTGATAGTCTGAGGTGGGCTGTGGCTGTGGTGCGCTGGCTGGTCTGGGGCTGTCCATTACCAGAATTCGCAGACTTTTGCGCGCCCAACTCTGGCCTAGGTGGCGCTCAATAATATAGGCTGCCAGATCAGCAGCTACAGCGCCTCCAGCACAGGTAATGCGATCGCCTTCGTCGACAAACAGCTGATCTGCCACCGGTGTGACATCTGTGTAGCGATCGGTTAAATCCTTGTGATGAAACCAGCTGACACAGCAGCGTCTGTTGTCCATTAAACCGGCACGAATCATGGCAAATGAGCCAGTGCACAAACCTATAATCGGCGTATGTGCGCGGTCGGCCCGCTGCAGGTAGTCAATCACATGCTGGCTACCATGCAGAGTCTCTGGCAACAGACCACCAACCACCACAATATAGTCAAACTCGGCTGGATCGCGGTAGGTCTCCCAGGGTTGCACCGCAACCCCCGAACTGGAGGTTATCTTTTCCTTGTTTGGCGCCATTACTGTCCAGCGGCAGTTGATCTGCTCGCTGTGATCTCCCTCATCAGCCGCCAGTCGCAGAGCATCGACAAAGGCTGAAAATGGCAGCAGAGTAAAGCTGGGCATCAGCACAAAGCCCACAGATAAACTGGGGGACATCGCAGATATTTCGACGGTGGTTTTAGCCATTTCTAAAGTCTCTCAGCTATGGATTCCGCTGCTGATTAGTTTAAGTTTAGCGGCGTTTATATACAAAAATTTTATGGATGTCTTTGAATTAAAGCGTCATTTTGCCTGATTTTAAGACAATTTAGCTATATTCGTCGTTTTTATCCCTGCACATGTCAGTTTTCTTCTATCAAATAGCCCCTACAAATTGCTCCAATAGCGCTTATAAACAGCACTTTATAGAGTTTAGACAATGAAGAAATACTCCGGCTTTAGCCTGTTTAAAAACGCTCTTAGCTACCATGAAAACTGGCAGAAGGTATGGCGTAGCCCGGCGCCTAAAAGCGACTATGATGTGATTGTCGTCGGTGGCGGTGGCCATGGTTTGGCAACTGCCTACTACCTTGCCAAAGTCCATGGCATCACCAATGTGGCGGTGATCGAAAAGGGCTATCTGGGCGGAGGCAATACGGCGCGCAATACTACTATTATCCGCTCCAACTATCTCTGGGATGAGGCCGCGCAGCTCTATGATCTGTCGCTAAAGCTGTGGGAGGGACTGAGTCAGGAGCTCAACTACAATGTGATGTTCAGTCAGCGGGGAGTGCTTAATCTGGGCCATAACCTGCAGGATATGCGCGATATTGAGCGCCGGGTAAATGCCAATCGTTTAAATGGTATTGATGGTGAAGTAGTTACCCCAGAGCGCATTAAAGAAATTGCACCACTGATTAATATTTCCAGAGATAGCCGTTATCCGATTTTGGGTGCCTCCTGGCAGCCTCGGGGCGGCACGGCTCGTCATGATGCTGTAGCCTGGGGCTATGCTCGCGGCGCTGATGCTTTGGGGGTGGATCTGATTCAGGAAACTGAAGTCACAGGTATCCGCCGCAAAGATGGCGCAGTGGTGGGTGTTGAAACTACCCAGGGTTTTATTGGTGCACGCAAAGTCGCCTGTGTTACCGCGGGTAATTCAGGAGTGGTAGCTGCAATGGCTGGTCTGCGACTGCCAGTAGAGTCGCGACCACTGCAGGCGCTGGTGTCCGAGCCCGTTAAACCCTGTTTGGATACAGTAGTGATGTCCAATGCTGTGCATGGCTATATCAGTCAGTCTGACAAAGGCGATCTGGTGATTGGCGCCGGTGTCGACGGCTATAACGGCTACGGCCAGCGCGGCTCATTCCATGTGATTGAACATACATTGCAAGCCATTTGCGAGCTGTTCCCGGCCTTTAGTCGTGTGCGTATGAATCGTCAGTGGGGCGGTGTGGTGGATACCTGTCCGGATGCTTGCCCGATTATCAGTAAGACTGCGGTAGATGGGCTGTATTTTAACTGTGGCTGGGGTACTGGCGGCTTTAAAGCCACGCCGGGCTCTGGCTATGTGTTTGCCGATACTGTGGCCAATGATCAGCCCCATCCTCTGGCCGCGGCCTTTACCGTTGACCGATTTAATACTGGCGCGCTGATTGATGAGCACGGCGCCGCTGGTGTAGCCCATTAACCGGGCGTCAATTACCGAGATATGTAGACTATGTTATTAATTCACTGTCCCCACTGCCGCGAAGATCGCGAAGAAGAAGAGTTTAGCTACAGCGGCGAAGCCCATATTGTACGGCCCCCTGAGCCAGAGGCTCTGAGCGATAACGAATGGGGCGACTATCTGTTTTTTCGCAAAAACCCCAGGGGTATCCACCATGAGATGTGGTACCACCAGGCGGGCTGCCGGCGCTATTTTTATGCTACCAGGGACACGGTAAGCTATGAAATTCTAGAGACCTATGCGGTGGGCGAAAAGCCTCAGGTCACAGCACAGGGGGCAGGGCAATGAGTCAAATTAATCGACTGACCAGTGGCGCGCGCACAGATAGCTCTGTGGCTATCAATTTTACTTTTAATGGTAAACGGCTACAGGGTGTTGCCGGCGATACCCTGGCCTCAGCCCTGCTCGCCAATGGCGTCAATGTGGTGGGTCGCAGCTTCAAGTACGCCCGCCCCCGCGGCATTGTGGGTCACGGTGCTGAAGAGCCCAATGCGATCATGCAGATTGGTTCTGGCGCCGGCACAGTGCCCAATTTAAAAGCTACCCAGGTCGAGCTCTATGAGGGGCTGGAAGCTTCCTCAGTCAATGGTTGGCCCAGTGTTAATTTTGACTTGATGAGCATCACCGGTTGGTTTGGTCGCTTAATGCCTCCGGGGTTTTACTACAAGACATTTATGTATCCGGCCAAACTGTGGATGACCTACGAGCACTTTATTCGCAAGGCGGCTGGTCTGGGTAGCAGCCCGGTACAGAATGATCCCGATATCTATGACAAATTAAACCAACATTGCGACCTGCTGGTGATAGGCGCAGGGCCAGCTGGCCTGATGGCGGCAAGAGAGGCTGCCCGCAATGGTGCCAGGGTAATTATTGCCGACGAGCAGAGTGAATTTGGCGGCAGCCTGTTAGCTTCAACTCAGCGTATTGATGGCCGCAGCGCCACTGCCTGGGTCGATGAAATAGTGGCTGAGTTAAATGCCTTTGACAATGTGCAGACATTGCCCCGCAGCACGGCATTTGGTTATTACGACCATAATTTTGTGGGTATTTTGCAGCGCCGCAGCGACCACCTGGGGCTCAGTGCCGCAGTTGGCTCGCGCCAGCGCTTGCACCGAGTGCGCGCCAAGCGGGTGATACTGGCGACTGGTGCCTTTGAGCGACCCCTGGTGTTTGCTCACAATGATATTCCCGGGGTGATGCAGGCATCATCTGTATCCACCTATATCAATCGCTATGGTGTGGCGCCGGGCAATAAGTTGCTGTTATTTACCACTAATGACAATGCCTATCAGACAGCCATTGACTGGCACCGTGCCGGTCGTGCGGTGGTGGCTGTGGTTGATTGCAGAGCTGCGCCGGAGGGCGAATTGGTTGTTGCGGCCAAACAGTTGGGCATTGAGGTGATGGCCGGTTATGGAGTGATCGAGGCCCAGGGTGGCAAGCGGGTAAAGCGTGCGCTGGTGGCGCCACTGAGCGTTGACGGCTCCCAGATTACTGGTTCTGTGCAGAAACTGGACTGTGATCTAATTGCCTGTTCCGGTGGCTGGAGCCCTGCTATTCACCTTAGCTCCCACACTGGTGCCAAGCCCGTTTGGGACTATGACATAGTCGGTTTTAGACCCGGCGAGTCAAAGCAGCAGGAGTGTTCGGTGGGCGCCTGTGGCGGCAGCTATAGGCTGTCTGTCTGTATGGCAGAGGGAGCGACGGCTGGCGCTAAGATGGCCAGTTTGACCGGCCATGGTGATGGCAGTTTGCAGTTTCCTGCGCCCGAAGTGGAGGAGGCCCAAGAGCAGCCCCAGCAGGCACTATTTTTAGTGCCCCACAGTAAGGCCACCAGTCGAGCGCCCAGCCAGTTTGTGGATATGCAGCTGGATGTCAGCGCCAGCGGTATTGAGCTAGCAGTACGCGAGGGTTTTCGGTCAGTAGAGCATATCAAGCGCTACACGGCCATGGGCTTTGGTACAGATCAGGGCAAGCTGGGTAATATCAATGGCATGGCGATTCTGGCCAACGCCTTGGGGCAGAGTATTCAGGAGACAGGCACCACTATTTTCCGCCCCTCCTATACGCCCACCACCTTTGGCGCTATTGCCGGTCGCGATGTGGGTGACTTATTTGATCCCGAGCGCTATACCGCTATACACCGCTGGCATCAGGATCAGGGCGCTGAGTTTGAAGATGTAGGCCAGTGGAAGCGCCCTTGGTATTTCCCTCAGCCTGGCGAGTCCATGCAGGAGGCAGTAAATCGGGAATGTCTAGCGGTGCGCAACTCGGTGGGAATTTTGGATGCCAGCACTCTCGGCAAAATTGATATCCAGGGCCCGGATGCGGCGGAGTTTATCACCCGCATGTATACCAACTCCTACCTGAAGTTGGCGCCGGGTAAATGCCGCTATGGAGTGATGCTAAAAGAAGATGGCATGATCTTTGACGATGGCGTCTGTGCCTGCCTGGGCGACAATCATTATCTAATGTTTACCACCACGGGTGGCGCAGCTGGGGTGTTGGCCTGGCTAGAGCTTTGGCAGCAAACCGAATGGCCTGATCTGCAGGTGTATTTCTCCTCAGTAACTGATCATTGGACCACCGCCACCATCACCGGCCCCAATGCTCGCAAAGTGCTGGCGAAAGTCAGTGATGATATAGACTTGGACAAGGACGCATTTCAGTTTATGGACTGGCGCGATGGCACAGTGGCTGGCGTCAAGGCACGGGTATTCCGTATTAGCTTTACCGGTGAGCTAACCTATGAAATAAATGTGCCCGCTCATTATGGCCGGTATATCTGGGAGGCATTAATTGCAGCAGGGGAGGAGTTTGATATCACTCCCTATGGGACCGAGACCATGCATGTGCTGCGCGCCGAAAAGGGCTTTATTATTGTGGGTCAGGATACCGATGGCTCTATGACCCCAGCAGATATGAATATGGACTGGGTGGTGGGCAAAAATAAAAGCTTTAGCTTTATTGGTAAACGCTCATTGCAGCGCAGTGACTCGGTGCGAGAAAATCGCAAGCAGCTGGTAGGTCTCAAAACTATCGACGGTGCCCAGGTGCTGCCCGAGGGCGCACAGATAGTGTTTGACCCTCAACAGGCGATTCCCATGTCTATGCAGGGTCATGTGACCTCTAGCTACTATAGTGCCACTATGGGCCATTCTATTGCTCTGGCGGTGGTTAAGGGTGGCCATAGTCGCCTCGGGCAGACTGTATACTGCCCCCTGGCAGACGGTCGCACCATTGCAGCAGAGATTGTCAGCTCTGTGTTCTATGATCCCAAAGGGGAGCGCCAACATGTCTAGTAATCCAGCGGATATATCAACAGAAACACCATTGCGGTATTTTCATAAACTCTCCAGCCATCAGACGGATAGTCAGAATGCAGAACTGTTTAATGGTGACGTAGATTTTGGCTTAGTGGTTAAAGAGGCGCCTCTGTGTGCTCACCTCAATTTGCGCGGCAGTGCGCAGGACCAGAGTTTTGTTGCTGGTATTGAAGAGGTATTGGGTATTGAACTGCCCACAGAGCCTGGCACCTATCATTGTAATCAGCAGCAGGCCATCTACTGGTTGGGCCCAGATGAGTGGGTGCTGGTCAGCCAAAGCTCGGCTGCTGAGCTTGAGGCTGAGCTCAGACAGGCACTGTCCGGCCATATCTCTATTGTAGATATTAGTGGTGGTCAGACAGTGATCAATCTGCGTGGTGCACAGAGCGCAGTGCAGACTCTGCTAAAAAAATCCTCAGTCTATGATTTTGCTGCCTGGCCGCAGGCTGAAAAAAATGCGGGGCGCTGTGCTCAAACCACCTTTGCCAAAGCCAGTGCGGTGATTAGTAATAAATCAGATGGCTCCCTTGATCTGATTGTGCGACGCAGTTTTGCCGACTATATTGCCCGCTGGCTGCTAGATGCTGGGCAGGAGTTTGGTTGCCGTATCGAGGGATAGCTGTAGTAAAAAAAGGGGCCCCAATAATGCCGCGGTATTGCCAGACGGTGGCTGTGCGATTAGGGTCAAAAGTGCTACAGGTTATTAGTGGTTTGGCTGAGCCGCAAATCAGCTGCGTTTTTAATAAGTCACAATGGGCTCAACTCTCCAGCAAATTAATACAGTCGATAGCCGGTTGCTCACAGCGTCTGCAGTCGCTGCTGCGCAACTCACAGCTTTTAAGGCAGCGGTGAAATTCGCTGGTGCATTGGCGAGTGGCCGTATCTTTGCTGGCGCATTGCTCCGGTAGAGCTGATGTATGGATAGTGCGTCGATCTATCAAATCGCAGTAGCTGAGCAACAGCATAATGTGCCTCGGGCTGCGCTGTTCAGAGCCTTGTTGCGCGGATTGTGCGAGTTGAGTATTGATAAGCTCTCGCTGCGTATAGACCGCACTGCGCACCAGATCAAGGTGATCTACTGAGTAATTGGTTTGATGTGGGTTGAGGGTACATGCAGACTGCAACACTATAAAAAATAAACTGATAATTGCCTGAAATTTCACCGCTATGCTCCTTGGTGGACTGACTCCTTGCGCCGCGACGCCATGCTCGGCGTGTTGGGTGAGGCAGGAATATGCCAACCTTGGCGGGAAAGGTCAAGAGAGAATTTATACAAAACGTTATGCAGCGCCCAAATCCAGACTCCATTTACTACGACGAATTTATCCAGCTTCAGGAAAAGTTGCGCGATCGAATTCTGTCGCTGCGTAAAAGCCGCAATATGGTGCAGGAGGATATGGCAGATTATGAGCTGTCGGTGCGCCAGTACCAGCGCATGGAGCAGGACCCCACCGCCATAGTCTCGCTGTGGCAACTATTCAAGCTGGCCAAGGCCCATAATTTGGATATTCACGACTTACTTGACCTTTAGTGGTTGCAGCTAAACGGCACTAAGCCAAGCTAGACGTGTTGGTTGAAATTTGAATGTGCAAACCTTGTCAGCAAATTTCAATAGGGACATTGAACAGCCACCATGCAACGGCCAAACCCAGACTCCGTTTATTACCATGAATTTATGCAGCTTCAGCGCAAGCTGCGGGCGCGCATTGTTGCGTTGCGCAAAAGCCGCAACCTAGTTCAGGAGGATATGGCTGACTACGAGTTATCCGTGCGTCAGTATCAGCGGATGGAGCAGGATCCCACCGCCATAGTGTCTCTATGGCAAATTTTTAAGCCGGCCAAGGCCCATAATCTGGATATTCATCAACTGCTTGACCTCTAGTCTCTGGGTGTATCTGTAAAATTTCTCGTCTTGAAGCTTGGCTCGGGCGAAATCACGGGTTGTGCATCAACAGAGCTCAGGGTATTGTGAATCTGTTAACAAGCAGCTTCGGCAAAAACCCCCATCGATCTAAATAGACTTTCGTGAAACGCTTATGAACAAAACCAATATTGTTGCTATTACTATCACTGCCATCTGCCTCCAGGCCTGTGGTACAGATATGCCGGTTGCTCCCGTGGAAAAACCCGCCACCAGTCTCATCAGTCAGAGGGATAATAGTTGGTATGTAGAGTCTGCAACTAAAGTCGAGGAAATCCATCAGGCTGCAATCAATATAAGCCGCAGCCGAGGCGCGGCAAAAAATATTATTCTGTTTGTGGGTGATGGAATGAGTATTGCCACTACAACTGCCGCACGTATTTTGGATGGACAGCAGAAGGGCATGCCTGGCGAAGGTAATACTCTTAGCTTTGGCCACTTTCCCTTCACCGGTCTAATGAAAACCTACAATGTGGATGCCCAGACACCAGACTCAGCCGGCACCATGACAGCAATAATCAGCGGTGTTAAAACCGATGTGGGAGTGATTGGTGTCGACGAGGATGTGATTCTTGAAGACTGCAGTTCGATGGCCGGCAATCAGTTAATCACCGCTCTCGAATTAGCTGAACTTGCTGGTCTGTCCACCGGCATTGTATCTACAGCGCGCATAACTCACGCCACTCCGGCGGCAGCCTATGCCAAGTCTCCCAGTCGCGACTGGGAGGATATTTCTAATATGCCTGCAGAGGCAGTGATGGCAGGTTGTGAAGATATCGCTTCCCAGCTGATTAACTTTGAAAGCAATCTTGAGGGGCGATTTAAAGATGCAGATATCGATGGCATCGATGTAGTGATGGGTGGTGGTCGTCGCCATTTTCTGCCGGCAGATGCAGCGGCCAATAGCAGTGATGCCAGCAGTGCCATAGAGGGAGACCGCAGCGATGGCCGCAACCTGATTGAGGAGTGGCAGGCCATTTACCCTGAGGGTGTTTATATTGACCGACAGCAGCAGTTTGATGCCCTGGATATAGACTCCGAGGCGCCAGTTTTTGGTCTGTTCAATGAATCTCATATGCTCTATGAGGCAGACCGAGATAACGATATTGCCGGCGAGCCCTCATTGTCCGAGATGACCAGAGTTACCCTGGATATTCTCGATAAAAACCCCAGGGGGTACTTTCTGCTGGTAGAGTCCGGTCGCATTGATCATGGTCACCATGCCAACAGTGCTTTTAACGCCTTGACAGATACCATTGAGTTTTCCCGTGCGATTCAAACTGCAGTCGACAACAGTGATCCAGATGAAACCCTGATTATTGTTACCGCAGACCATGGCCATGTATTCACCATAGCTGGTTACCCAAAGCGGGGTAACCCCATACTGGGCAAGGTGGTAGATGTGGGCACCAGCGAGCTGGCCAGAGGTCTGGATGGTTTGCCTTACACCACATTGAGCTACGCCAATGGCCCGGGCTTTCATGATTTTGGCAGCGAAACCAATGCCGATAAGGTTTATTACACAGAGCCCTTTATGGGTCGCGCTGATCTCACCCAAATAGATACCCAGAGCAGTGGTTTTCATCAGGAGGCAATGATTGCCAAACGCAGTGAAAGCCACTCAGGAGAGGATGTGGCAGTTTACGCCATGGGCCCCGGAGCCCATCTGGTGTCTGGTACCCAGGAGCAGAGTGGTGTTTTCCATATTATGAACTTCGCCGCCAACCTGGCGGGCAAGGCTGAAACAGCCTTGAGCCAAAAACAGCCCTGAGCCAAAAACAGCCCCCTAATCTCGCCCCGAATGCTTGATCAGCATAAGGTAAAACAAAGGCGTCATAATCACCCAGGGAATCTGGCCCTGCAGAGTAATGGTACGGTCCTGGAATGCAAATAAAACTGGATTCCACAGGGAGCCCAGGGGCGAAAGCGGGGCCCAGGATAGCTGTTTTCCCACCTCCAGTTGGTCATGGTATAAAAACATTTCGACCAACATATTTTGCCCGATAAAAAAGCCGAAAAGAAATACAAATACACTGGTATTCCAGCTGGAGAACAACTGAGGATCACGGCCAAAGCTAAGCCAGCATAGCAGCAATCCACCGCAGCAGATGGCGCCGGCATCGGCTAGGGAGTTAAGTATCCAGTTTAGATGAAGAGGAATGCGCTGATTTAGCTGCAGAGCTCGACGAATTTCTACGCTGTCACCCTGGACAATGCCGTAGTTAAACCAGAGCTCCCAGCCCAGGGCACAGATAATAAATGAGGCGATATAAACTCTCAGCACCCAGCTCGGTATAAGACGTTTTATATGCAGTATAGGAATCAGTACCAGGGGTAAAATGGCACTGCTGTAGACAACCAAAACTATCCGTAGCTGTTCATATGTCAGAGTTTCCATTGTTTATTTTCGCCCCATCAAAATGATTAGACAAAGTTCGGGCAAACGCCAAGTTCTCACAACCATAGTATCAGTTTTCCTACCTCCGATTTTGGATTTAAATCCGTGCCTGATTTGTCTTGTAGTGCATATGGCTCAGCTTGCAAACACAAACTCTCTCTGAGATAGTGCCCGGGCAAAAGGTATTGTTGTTTCACGCATATAGCAACTGCGTTTTAATCTTCCCTGCTGAGGTATCTGGCTATGGTGAATTTTTATAAACCCTTTACAGTGCTGCTACTGCTATTAATGGTTACCTCTTCTTATTCCTCTTCTGTGCTTCCATTTAACAGAGGTGACTTCAAATACCACAGCTATAAAGCTTATAGCGCGTTGGGGTTTTATACGGCTGGTAACTGTAGCTCTGTGGAGGTAGACCATATAGTGTCTTTCCGCGATGCCCATGATAGTGGTGCTGCAGGCTGGAGTGGTTTTAAAAAGGCTCTATTTGCCAATGACCGTAAAAATCATGTTGCCGCCTGTGCATATATGCTTAGAATAAAAGCCGACTTGCCTCCGGCACAGTTTATGCTCAAAGCTCGCGAACAAATGGGGCCTGATTTTAAGATTACCGGGGTCTGCGACTATATCGCCAGATACCATGCCGTTAAGATCAAATATAGCCTGTTGTTTGAGAACAATGATAAGCAAACCTTTGCCGATTGCGGCTTAACTATTTAATTTGCTGCCAGGGCGATCGGCGAGCTTTATGGGTCAATTCCACTATGTTTCATATCAGCCTGCATTTTATAGCGCCTGCACTGGTGGCAATGCTCTGGTGGCGCAGCGGCTGGACTCTGGCTTATCTGATAATGATCGCCACCATGCTGGTGGATCTCGATCATTTGCTGGCCAGTCCCATCTATAGTCCCAATCGTTGCAGTATAGGTTTTCATCCGCTGCATCAGGTGGGTTTTATTGTGTTTTATATGGCACTCTGTGTGGCACCTAAAACCAGACTGGTCGGTTTGGGTCTGTGTATCCATATGGGACTAGATGCCCTGGACTGTCAGGCTACCTCAGGGGTATGGGTCCATGGAGATTTTTAGTTTGACCCCTATATTGGCCGGTGCTAGTATTTTTTTAAAAATAATAACAAGGGGTACCCAGTGCAAACAGTAACCAGCTATAAAGACGAAGCAGAGGCCTACGCTCAGATCAAAGAGGCGGGCTACCAGGCTTATAAATCAGATTTTCCAGCTCTCAAGAACGACTTTCACTGGCATGACTTCGACTCGCTTATCTATATCACCAGTGGAGAGTTAAAAGTTACTGAGCAGCAGTCGGGTGAGACTATAGTTTGCGGCCCCGGTTCCAAGATAATTGGTCGAGCCGGCATTGCCCATCGCGAGGAGACTGAAGGTTATAGTGCCATTTTCGGTTTGCCCGTTGAGCCAGCTGCGCTGACCCAGCCTGTAGACAAGCCACTGCCCGCGCCTCACTAACAGATTACTCTGGCAGTAAATCAGCGTAGCTCTTATCGCTGAACTCAGCTTTTAGGGCCAGTGAGTCTGCCTTCCAGGGGCAGTCAGTGCCGGGGCACAGCATTTCGCCGTCGAGATAGTATTCACCTACAGGTGGCAACTCTCCCCAGATAACAGGACCAATGGTTGCCGACACCAGTTGGTTGGTATCGAACAAAAACGAAATTTGCAATTCAGCATAGCTGTAGCGGCGCTTGCTTAAATCCTGATGAACGCTGAGGATGGTTTCCTCGCCCAGCTTAGCCTGCATGCCCTCTACCGATGCAAAAGCAGCATCAATATGCTCTGGATAGACCAGGAAATGGGATACTTTTTGCTCGGCATCCAGAATCGCTTTTACCTTATCGATCTCACACAAGTCTACTGAGCAGGTACCAGCACCTTTATTAAAGATAACATCCGATTTGCTCATGCCCAGTGACACGCCATCAAAGCTGGTTGGCGCTGACCAAAAAAGATCAGAGACAAATTTGTATACCGCTGGCACCGAGGCTGCCAGGGCGGCTAGAACCGCAAAGATTATAATTTTTATGGCTGTTTGCACTGGTCTTGAATCTATTGGCTGATTAAAACCACAGATTATCGTAATCCGGCGACTTATCAAAGGGTAAATATACTTTGCTATCTGTCATAGTCTGCGCAAGTTGCAGATAAACAGTCACTTGGCGAACTCTGGGATCGTCTCGAGACAAAAAAAAGACTGCGCATGACCTTTGGTTATCACTGAGAGTCTAGAGGAGCGAGGCAAGGCTCAGGATATGATGATAGATGAGAAAGGTTGTGATATCTGCTTTCACCTGCAGGCTAGATATTGCGGCAGTTTACTAATCCAGCCTGCTTTACTTGTCCCAGTTTAGGATATCCATAACGACCTTCGCCTGCTGATTAGCCTGTGCCAGCATTGCGGTAGCCGCCTGCTGAATAATTTTATTGCGCGCGAGCTCTGTCGTTAGTTTGGCGTAGTCTGCATCCTGAATTCTACTGCGCGAAGCTGATGCATTTGCACTCATATTGCCCAAGTTATCAATTGCATACTCAAGACGGTTCATGACTGCACCAAATTCGGCTCGTTGTTTGCTTATCTGATCAATAGCTCTGTCTAGCGTGACCAGTGAAGTCGATACTGACGCTACCGATGTAAGCTGAGTAGACTCTATTGAATCGCTGGTGCTATATCCACCTCTCTCCAGAGAGACGGTAAGGCCAGACACATTGGCGCCATTTGCGAGCCCTGTTATATGGATCTCACCAGCGTTTGCGCTTGCTCCACTATAAAGACTGGTTTGCATCGCAATTTGAGCTGCGAGATTAGTCATCAAATCATCTAATCCAGCATCACTCATGGTGCCTTGAATCTGGTTACCACCAGCAACATTGATAATTACGCGATCACCCGAGACTAGATCTAAATTATTAAAATCAAGTTTGCTTACACCGGATGTATATGAGTAAGTAGAGGGCCAGTCATAAACTCTTACATGTCCAGAGTCTTGACCATTGCCGTCATTGTACCGACTGCCCAATGCCAGGGTATTACCATAGGCATTGGTGCTGACAGATCTAGTTAGATCACCTGCAGTCTCTCCATCAATGTCATTTCCCAGCTGCACCCAATTTGTTCCGTCCCATTTATAAACTTTGGCCTGACCAGTGCTGCTGTCGTGTGAGGGAGCTATGGCAGTAACAACAGTGCCATCATCATTTAAGCTTACCTGCCAACCGCTGGAGTCGTTCGCGACATCTCCATCGATATCAGAGCCCAGTTGCACCCAACTCGATCCATCCCATTTAAACACTCTAGTGTGGCCCGTGGCATTACCACTTCCATCTTTAGCTACTGGTGCGCCGACAGCCAATGTTGTTCCATCGAGGCTGAGGCTGACAAAGTATGAGTAATCGAAAGCTGACTCGCCATCTATATCACTGCCAAGTTTGTTCCAGGATGTGCCATCCCACTCATAAACTCTGACATGACCAGAGTCAGGGCCATTACCATCATTATATGCGGCTCCTATCGCCAAAATATTTCCGTCATCGCTCAGACTGATACTAGAGCCACTGTAATCCTCAGATGCCTCTCCATCTATATTTAACCCACGCTGCATCCATGCAGAACCATTCCAGCCATATACTCTGACATATCCACTATTAGTCCCGGCGGCGCCATCACCATAGTTGGCAGCCATTGCAAGTATATTTCCATCAGCGCTCAGCTTTACGACAGCACCACTCCGGTCATCAATCCCTTCTCCTAATATCGCTGTTCCCTTTGCAACCCATTGAGAGCTTGAGGCATCCCAGGTAAAAACACTTGTGCTACCCGAACCACCACCTGGTTGAAGAGCGCCCACAGCTAAAGTCTGGCCGTCATCGCTAAGACTTACTGAGTGACCGTTGTAGGCATAGTTAGATGCTCCGTCTATATCTGAACCCATTTGCTGCCACACCGTTCCAGTCCATGAATAGACCCTAGCATGGCCTTTAAGGATTCCGTTGCCAGCATTTTCTATGGCGCCAACGGCCAAGGTATTTCCATCATGACTAAGAGAAACTGAAAAACCATGCTGGTCTCCGGCGGTTTCACCATCTAAGTCCAGTCCACGCTGGGTCCAGGTTCCAGTTGCGTTTAGTGCTACGCTAGTGACAGGCGGCGTAAGCTCAGTTAGAGATGGCGCTGAGGATGGATGAGGCCCATAGTTCGCGGTTCCGCCCAAACTGGTTATGGACGAAGTGCCTAATGATAATGCTATAGTCTGATAAGCTTCGGAACCTACCTGAAGAGAAGTCACGCCTTCGAAGTGAGAGCCATCAAGTAAATTTTCACCATTCCACTGAGTATTGGTAAAGACTCTTTCTATCTCTGCTTTAAGTGCCTGATACTCAAAATCCAGGGCGGATCGATCTTTGCTTGTATTGCTATCGCTAGCAGCCTGAACCGACAGCTCTCGCATGCGTTGCAACATATCCGTTACGCTGCCAATGGCACCATCCGCCGTCTGAATCATACCAATCGCGTCATTAGCATTCTGCACAGCTTGATCCAATCCTCTAGCCTGAGTCGTCATTCTTGAGGCGATAGCCAGCCCAGCGGCGTCATCAGCCGCTGAGTTGATTCTCAGCCCTGTTGAAAGACGCTGCATAGATTGCGCCATAGCTCGCTGGTTTTTAGCGAGGCTCTGTGCGGCAATGCTGGCCGGTATGTTGGTGCCTATCTTCAAGTCTTAATCCAATATCCCAAAAAAATGGTTATCAGAGAGGCGGACTTATTTCCGCGATCTCGCTACGCGAGATCGACAGTCAAAGCATGTTCTTTAAGTAAGTGGCAATAGGTTGCCGACATTAGCCGCATAAATTTGTGTTTGGCTGATATTTGCCGATTTGAGGTTGGTTAAGGCAAAAAAAACCCTGGGTTACCAGGGTTTTTCAAATAGCTTTTATAGACAGTCTCTGATTACTTCTTGTTGCTGAACCAAAGTGGTAGGAATGCGATTAGAAATCCAGACAATAAGAATGCTAATCCAATGGGGTGGGGCATGGTTGCATAATCTCCACCATACTGGGCCGCGAAACCCTTGGCTATATCGCTAGCCTGATCTCCAAGTCCAGCTAAAGCATTGGCATGCACAATCCACTGATTCAAAATAGTGGTTGTGGCTTGCCAGCCAAAGAGAAGAACTGTCAATGCGAAAATTGAAGCAAGAACTCTACCGGCGACAGGAGCATCTTTTTCCACCAAAACGCTTGAGAAACGTGCTGCCACCCAGATCGAAATTATAACTCCCAAAAATAATGTCGCATTGGCTGCTCTTGATGCCTGAAAAGACATCCAAATTTCTGATTCCATAGTCTTACCCTCTTGTTATAGTTTTTTGTGTCGTAAGTGAAACTTGAGCTTCTGTAGAGTATCAATTCTGTATATAAAAGAGAATGGGGCTTTTATAGCACTAGCTAGCCTAATTTCTATTGCGACATAGAACTTTATTGATTAGCTCGTTCAAATGCTGCCGCAAATTCTAAGAGCTGCTTTTCTTTCCACTTTGATGCTATAAATGAGACGCCGACTGGCAACCCGTCGACGGAACCCAATGGTAGTGTTATGTGAGGATAGCCAGCTATAGCTGCAAATCCTCCATTACCCCAGCTGCGTTGTCCTGCCATTGCTGCATTATCGCCTCCGTTATAATCAATTTTCCATGCAGGATTTCGCGTCAGCCCTACGAACGCATCAAGATCATAAGCTTGTAATAATTCATCCATTTCGTTTTGGACTGTCTCAATAACTTTGATCGATTCAACATAGGCTTCGGTATTGTCGGATACTCTACTGCTTTCAATAAAAATTTCTTGCTTAAAATGAGGCATCACCAATCTCGCGTTATTGCGATTGAAATTGATTATAGCGTTAAGTGTTTTATGCTCAGTGACTGCCTGTTTGAGATAGGCTTCAAGATCTCTTTTAAACTCATAGAGGAGAATAAAAAACTCTTTTTCGCTTGGGTAAACTCGCTTATCTTTGATTAAAACTATTTTTCCGCCATTTTCTGTAATGATGTGTTTGATCTTGTTTATAAGCCTAAGGCCTTCAGCATCATTTGATCCAGACTCTAGAAGTCCAAATCTCTTGTCTTTTAGAGTGCTAAGCTGCAGACCCTCTAGAAAATTAAAATCATAATTTTCCGGTATCTGATGGGTCGCCACATCAGCAGGATCTTTACCGGCCATGGCCTGCAGAGCTCTAGCGACATTGAGTACTGAATTTGCCATTGGGCCAGCCGTATCTTGACTGGATGAAATGGGCACGATACCCGTCCGGCTAACTAATCCAACAGAGGGTTTCATGCCAACTATTCCGTTAACTGAAGCGGGGCAAGAAATTGAGCCATTAGTCTCCGTTCCAATTGCTACTGAGACCATACCACTTGCAACTGCAACAGCTGAGCCGGAACTAGAGCCGCAAGGATTAGTGTTGATACCATAAGGGTTAAGTGTTTGACCGCCGGCACTAGACCAGCCACTGACTGACTCAAATGATCGGAAATTAGCCCACTCAGACAAATTTGTCTTGCCGTATATATGAAAATTAGCCAATTTAAGTTTTTTAATGATAAATGCATCAGCGATTGGAAAATTTTTCTTCAGAGCCAAGGACCCCGCCGTCGTCGGCATACCTTTGACATCAATATTATCTTTTATCGCAATGCTTGTTTGATCAGGCGAAGAATCATTTGGATTAATTGAAATAAATGAATTGTATTTGTCCTCTGTCGCATTACTTTGCAAGCTTGCGCATAACAGGAAAACATAAAGAATTTTTAGCATGGCGTAAGACCAATATTGCGATGTTGGATTAAGAAATCATACAGTCTTTTTACTTTGGGGAGAATCGACTCCGTTCTGGGGAACCCCTGTTTCCAGGAAATGACTTTGGTTGTGGAGTTATATAAGATTCTGGTTTCAGGCGGAAAATGGTACATCCGAGGGCATAAAGACCCTATAGGGCTTGAGCCTGCGGCCAATCGATTAAAAACTTAGTTTTCGATTGACCTATTTGGTGGAAATAATGGTGGGCCCAGTAGGACTTGAACCTACGACCAATCGATTATGAGTCGACTGCTCTAACCAACTGAGCTATGGGCCCTTTTTTAAACTTGCCTCTTTGACTTATCGCGGTGTTGCACTGCTTCGTTCTTTCAGTCACATACTTAATGCATGCTACTTCAATCGCTTATTGCGCGCCTTGCGCTAAGCCAAAAATTCGGCGTTTAAACTGATAGTCTTATTCGTCAATAAAGCTGCGCAGATGATCTGAGCGGGTAGGGTGACGCAACTTGCGCAGTGCCTTGGCTTCGATCTGACGAATACGTTCGCGGGTTACATCAAACTGTTTGCCCACTTCTTCCAATGTGTGATCTGTGTTCATGTCGATACCAAAGCGCATGCGCAGTACCTTGGCTTCTCGAGCAGTAAGGCTGCCGAGAACGCCGCGGGTGGATTCGGTGAGGTTGTGCTTGGTCGCCTCATCCACTGGTAGTGCAATGGTGGTATCTTCAATCAGGTCGCCAATGCTGGCATCTTCATCTTCACCGATGGGCGTCTCCATAGAGATTGGCTCTTTGGCAATTTTGAGGACTTTGCGAATCTTGTCTTCCGGCATTTCCATGCGCTCTGCCAATTCTTCCGGACTGGGCTCGCGGCCCATTTCCTGCAGCATCTGGCGAGAGATACGATTGAGTTTGTTGATGGTTTCAATCATATGCACCGGAATACGGATGGTGCGCGCCTGGTCGGCAATGGAGCGGGTAATAGCCTGACGAATCCACCAGGTGGCATAGGTCGAGAACTTGTAACCACGGCGGTATTCAAACTTGTCAACGGCCTTCATCAAACCAATATTACCTTCCTGAATCAGATCCAGGAACTGCAGGCCGCGGTTGGTGTATTTCTTGGCGATCGAGATTACCAGACGCAGGTTAGCTTCAACCATTTCTTTCTTGGCGCGGCGCGCCATAGCTTCACCTATAGTGAGGCGTCGGTTGATATCTTTGATGGCCAAAATCGTCAGGCCGCTCTCTTCTTCAACTTGCGCCAGCTTGCGCTGGGCTCTGACAATTTCAACTTCCTGGTTTTCAATGCCTGCTGACCAGGGGTCGTTGGCCTTGATCAATTTGCCAGTCCATTTGAGATTGGTCTCGTTGCCAGGGAAGGCTTTAATAAAGTCTTTGCGCGGCATCTTCGCGTAGCGAATACACAGCTTCATGATGTTGCGCTCTTCCGCGCGAATTCTTTCTATAGCATCTCGCACCATAGCGATCAGCGGATCAAACTGGCGAGGAGTGAGCTTGAGATACTTGAACAGATCAGCCAGATCCTGAAGATTCTTGACTGAGGCATTGCCGGTGCGACCATAGCGAGAGATCGACGCATCGGTTTTCTTTAGCTGGGCGCGAATAGCTTCGAAGCGCTCCTGGGCCTCTTCCGGGTCCAGACCGCCTTCGTGCTCTTCCTCTTCCTCTTCGTCCTCATCCAGAGTCTCACCATTGGCCAGCTTCTCTGCTTCGGCGGCTTCCGCGGCCTGCTGCTGAGCCAGAGCTGAGGGTACATGCTCCATGGGATTCAGGTAGCCGCTGATAATGTCGGTCAGCTTGCGCTCGCCCGCCAAAACGTTGTCCCACTCGGCAATCACTGTGGCCACAGTGCTCGGCCAGTCCGAAACCGCAGACATCAGCTCCCTGGTGCCTTCTTCAATACGCTTGGCAATTTCAATCTCGCCCTCGCGAGTCAGCAGTTCAACGGTGCCCATTTCACGCATGTACATGCGCACAGGATCAGTGGTTCTATGCTGTTCGGATTCTACAGAGGCCAGGGCAGCAGCGGCTTCAGCGGCAGCGACTTCATCTGGGGTATTGTCCCCACTAATCATCAATAAAGACTCAGCATCCGGGGCCGTTTCAAATACGGTGATGCCCATATCATTGATCATCTGAATGATGTCTTCGACCTGCTCCGGATCGGCAATATCTTCTGGTAGATGGTCGTTTACTTCAGCGTAGGTGAGATATCCCTGTTCTCTACCTTTGGCGATTAAATCTTTAATGCCGGACTGTTGCTTCTGGATGTTTTCGCTCATAGGTACTTTTCTGTAGTGGGACGCCAAAAAATAACGCGCAATTATATCCAATTAATAGGCCGTTGTCCCAGACAATTTGGAGATTATTTGGCTTATTTTCTTTTTCTTATCTTAGACCACAAGTCGTTGTTTTATCTTGTTTTTTAGTTCATTTGACTGGGGGTCTTCGCCAAGTTGCAGGCGTATCTTGTGCAGCTGCTTGATTTCACGCTCATTTAGGGTCTGGCGAGCCAGTAAATGTGCAGCTTTATCTGCTGCCGGGAGGGCCTCAAAGGCGCTCTGGGTAACATGCTGCAATGTATCGCAAAATTCCTGATGATCATCGCGCCCTGTGCCCTTGGGCGGGTGGTAGAGCTCGCTGGCGGCCAGTGATTGCAGCACTTTGGTCTCGTCCTGGTTGCCATGGGTGCCCAGCCAGTAGGCAAAGATATGCGAGGGTTTGTAATGGGGATTGTCCCTCACGACCTTTAGTACGCGGAGAAATAGTCCTGTATCAGGGTCTGCAGCGCCATCTAGCAGGCTGATATCCTCTACATGCTCTGCCAGGCTAGGGTGATTTAGCAGCAGAGCGGTAAGAAATTTAATTGGCGCCAGCCTTATTTTAGAGCTGCGCTCTGCCACCAGCTCGGGAAATGGCTCATAGTCAAGGTCGCCACGGGTCTCCATGGGCTGGTCATAGATTCCTGGGTCCTGCTCCTGTGGTGGCGGCGCCGGCAGGCTGCCGGTCTGGGCTGGGGCACGCTGCTCCGGGGGCTTATGGCTAGCCACATAGTCGCGCAGATTATCAGCGCTGATGCCGGTGCGCCTGGACAGTTCCTCCAGCATTAGCTGGCGGAAAACACCCTGGGGAATACGGTTGATCTGGGGTGCGCAGACTTTGCTGAGGCGCGCTTTGCCATCGGCGGTGCTGGTATCTATGCCGTCACTCAGCTGCTCAAATAGGAACTCAGATAGGGGGGTTGCGGCAGTCACCTGCTTTTGAAATTCATCGGCTCCCAGCTTACGTACCATGCTGTCTGGATCTTCGCCATCGGGTAAAAACAGAAACTTGGCCGAAACCCCGTCGCGCATTTCAGGCAGGGCAATCTCCAGAGAGCGGCCGGCAGCTCTTACCCCAGCACTGTCACCATCAAAACAAAATATCAGTTCAGAGGTGTAGCGAAATAGCTTCTGCAGATGATTTTCAGTCAGCGCGGTGCCCAGTGTGGCCACTGCGTTATGAATACCGTACTGGGCCAGGGCAATCACATCCATATAGCCCTCAACCATAATCAGACAGGGTATTTCTTTTAGTGCCTGGCGTGCCTCGTAGAGACCATACAGCTCTCGACCCTTATGAAAAACTGGGGTCTCAGGGCTGTTGAGATATTTGGGTGTGCTGTCATCGAGCACACGGCCGCCAAAACCGATGGTGCGACCGCGCTGGTCGCGGATCGGAAACATAATACGGTGGCGGAAACGATCATATTGCTTTTTCTCTTCGGGCTTTACAATTAGCATGCCCGACTCTTCCAGCAGCTTGACCTTGTCGGGCTCGGTGCCCGCGGCGTTTAATAAGTTATCCCAGCCGGGAGGCGCATAGCCGACACCAAAGGCCGCGGCTATCTGGCCGCTGAGTCCGCGCCCCTTTAGATAGTCTACAGCGCTGGCTGCACCCTGGTGGCTGCGCAGCTGCTGGCGAAAAAAGCGGTCAGACTGGTTGAGAATAGAGTAAAGATTGTCTTTTTGTTTGCTGACCTGGCGATCTGGTGCCGCTTCTCGGGGAATTTCCAGACCGACATTTTTTGCCAGCATCTCGACCGCAGGCAAAAAGTCCACACGGTCAAATTCCATTATAAAGCCCAGAGCATTGCCACCGGCGCCGCAGCCAAAGCAATAGTAAAACTGTTTGTCCTGGGCAACGGTAAATGAGGGGGTTTTTTCTTCGTGGAAGGGGCAGCAGGCCTTATAGTTTTTGCCGGCTTTTTTAAGTTGCACCCGGCTGTTGACCACGTCGACTATATCGACGCGGTCGAGCAGATCATCGATAAATGTCTGTGGAATCAATCCAGCCATGGGCACTTCAGGTTAATTGCAGTTGATCTAGCAGTGTAACCCCTTAGCTGCAGAAATTTAACTGTGGATTTGAATTGCCGCCTGACTTAAGAGGTCAGTGCGGCCTTGATTAGTCCGCTGACCGCGCCGGCGTCTGCTCGGCCCTGAATCTGCGGCTTAATGATACCCATCACTTTGCCCATATCGGCCATGGAGCTGGCGCCGGTCTGGTCTATTGCGGCAGCAATCATATCGGCGATCTCGTCATCGCTGAGGGCGGCTGGCAAAAAGTCCTGAATGACCGCTATTTCGGCGATTTCAACGTCGGCCAACTCCTGGCGCCCGGCAGCTTCATACTGCTTGATGGAGTCGCGGCGCTGTTTGACCATCTTGTCCAGCACTGCCAGTATGCGGGTATCATCAATTTCAATGCGCTCATCCACTTCAATGCGTTTAAACTCGGCCTGCATCAGTCGAATAGCGCTCAGACGGTCTTTGTCTTTGGCGCGCATGGCGTCTTTCATAGCATCATGGATTGTTTGCTTCATTGACATGGAGTTTCTCCGATAGAGGTTAAACGAGGTTGTGGGCTACGTAGCCCTATTTGCGAATTCCAGAAACACAAAAAGCGCCGACGGGCGCTCTTTGATCCAACTCTTTAATCAATCACTCTGTTGCCAGAGCAAGACTTAGTAGAGTCGAGTAAACTTGCGTGATTCGCGAGATACTTTTTTCTGATTGCGCTTTACGGCTGCTGCAGCTTTGCGCTTGCGTTCCCAGGTGGGTTTCTCGTAAAACTCACAGCTGCGAACCTTGGCCAGTATTCCGGCTTTTTCGCAAGAACGTTTAAAGCGACGTAGAGCTACGTCAAAGGGCTCGTTTTCTTTAATTCGAACGCTTGGCATAAATGCTTAATCCTGTAGTGAAAATCAATGCCGACACAGCCAACCTGTGCTCGACTCTTCAAGGGCGCGTAGTCTATACACTTAGGGCTATTGATGCAAAGTTTTTTACAGGGTTTTTAGACCATCTTTTCCGGGCTTAAACTACTGGTTCACAGAGAGCGGCTGAGGGTTTAAAGTGTGGCCTCTAAACCGCTTGGAGAAGCAGCCTGCATGCTTGTGTTGGGAATAGAAACATCCTGCGATGAAACCGGACTGGCTGTCTACGACAGCGAGCGGGGCCTGCTCGCCCATACCCTGTACTCTCAGGTAAAACTGCATGCACAATACGGCGGCGTTGTCCCAGAGTTGGCGTCCCGAGACCATGTGCGCAAAATTATCCCGCTGTTAAAGCTGGTACTGGAAGAGGCGGGGGTTAGCAAACAGGATATTGATGGCATAGCCTATACCTCCGGGCCTGGTTTGATGGGAGCTCTGATGGTGGGCGGTGCCATGGCTACTGCACTGGGGTTTGCCCTGAATATACCCGTGCTGGGTGTGCATCATATGGAAGGGCATCTGCTGGCACCTATGCTGGAGCCAGTGCCCCCGGCATTCCCTTTTGTGGCATTGCTGGTTTCTGGCGGTCACACTCAACTGGTCTCGGTGAAGGCAATTGGTCAGTACCAGGTGCTGGGCGAGTCTCTGGACGATGCAGCTGGCGAAGCCTTTGATAAGACCGCCAAAATGCTCGACCTGGATTATCCTGGTGGGCCCGTGCTCGCCGGTATGGCAGATCGAGGACAGATTGACCGCTTTGACTTCCCCAGACCCATGACTGATCGTCCGGGGCTGGATTTTAGCTTCTCCGGCCTTAAAACCTTTACCCGCAATTTGATACACAGGCATCGCGGCGATGATGTGCTGCCAGATAATCAAACTATATTGGATATTTGCGCAGGGTTTCAGGAGGCGGTGGTAGACACCTTAGTCATCAAATGCCGCCGCGCTTTGGCTGAAACCCAGATGAAAACTCTGGTGATTGCCGGTGGTGTTTCAGCTAATGCCAGATTGCGTCACAAACTTGAGGTCGCACTGACGAAAGAGGGCGCCGAGGTATTCTATGCACGCCATGAGTTTTGTACTGATAATGGAGCCATGATCGCCTATGCTGGCTGTCAGCGACTACTCGCCGGGCAGGTAAACAACCTGGAAATCTCCGCTACACCTCGCTGGCCTCTGGATCAACTGCCAGCCATAGAACCCCGTTAAATAGGACAGACAATGGATATTGTTTATATAAGAGACCTGCGCATAGAGACCATTATCGGCATCTACGATTGGGAGCGTGAGGTTAAACAGACGATCAGTCTGGATCTGGAGATGGCCCATGATATTAGCCGGGCCGCTGAAACTGACGATATTGAGCATGCGCTGAACTACAAATCTATCGCCAAGCGGCTGATTGCTTTTATCGAGGCCAGCGAATTTTTGTTGGTAGAGCGCATGGCTGAAGAGATTGCTCGCATTGTGCGCGAGGAGTTTGCTGTGCCCTGGTTAAAACTGCGCGTCAGCAAACCCGGTGCACTAAGATACAGTCAAGATGTGGGCATTATTATAGAGCGAGGTGAGCGGCAGTAATGGCTCTGATCTATCTCAGCCTGGGAAGTAATATCGACCGCCGACAGTATATTTGCGCGGCACTGGATGCGCTGGCTGAGAATTTTGGCGAACTGGATATCTCCTCTGTCTACGAAAGTGAATCAGTGGGCTTCGAGGGGGACAGTTTTTACAATCTGGTGGTGGGTATCAGGTCAGAGCTGGCTGTGGGGCAGATATCCCGAATCCTCAAGGGCATAGAGGACAGCAATGGACGCGATCGCAGCGCACCAAAGTTCGGCTCCCGCAGCCTGGATATAGATATTCTCACTCTGGATACTACAGTGGGGCAGGTTGACGGCATTGCTCTGCCCCGCGACGAGGTACTCAAAAATGCCTTCGTGTTGTTGCCTTTGGCCGAGTTAGCCCCAGACAGCCTGCACCCGGTGACCCAGCATTCCTATGCCCAACACTGGCAGGACTACGACAAAAGCAAACAAAAACTCTGGCCCGTGCCCTTTAGCTGGCGTGGGCTGGATATCACCAAGGCCAACTAGGCAGCTTTTGTTGCCTAGAGGCTGTTTGAACTACCACCATCCACGGCAATGGTCTGACCTGTCATATAGGTTGCGTTAACCGCCAAAAAGAATGCAGTCTCGGCAATATCCGACTCAGTGCCCAGGCGCCCCATGGGTACCTTGCTCAGCACCGAGTCCTGTTTATCTATATCGTCCTCTTCATGCTCCGGCCAGAGTATTGCTCCGGGCGCGACACTATTGACGCGCACATCTGGCCCCAGCTCCAACGCCAGTGATTTGGTCATGGCGATATTGCCAGCCTTGGCCATCGTATAAATCGGGTGATTGCGCAGCGCCTGACGAGCATGCATATCTGAGATATTAACAATGGCGCCCTGGGCTTTTATCAACAGAGGTGCCAGCTTTTGCGCTACAAAAAACGGCCCCTTTAGATTGCTGGCTATCAGATCATCCCACTGCTGCTCATCGCAGTTTTCCAGCGGGGTGGGGTAAAAGCTTGAGGCGTTGTTTATCAGCACATCCAGGCGGCCTACGCTGTGCACCAGGTCGACAATTTTATCCAGCCCGGCCATGTTATTAAGGTCGCTCTGCACCAGCAGGCAGCTATCATCGCGCTCAGCATTAAGCTGTTCGCAGAGCTTGTCGGCTGCGGCTGCGCTGCGGTTGTAATGAATAATTACATTGTAGCCAGCGCCGTGAAAGAGTTGGGCGGTGACTGCGCCAATGCGCCTTGCCGCGCCGGTAATCAGGACCGTTTTGCCATCTGAATTCATGGTGATACCTAAGCTATGGGATAGTTTTGTTTAAATTCTGCAAGAGCTGCAGTCTGACGCTGGCTGAGTTGAGCGCCAATTTCAGCGCCGCTAATACCCCTGGCTACCAGATCAGATATATCGGTTTGCACAGCAACCTCTCGGGCCTGGCGCAAATACTCTGCCATGGGATACTCGCGATCTTCAAATCCAGTGCGGCCGCGAGCATCGGCTTCGCAGCTGAGTAAAAATTCCTCGAGCCGGTTATCTGGTTTTAGTGCCCCAATGCCCCTTAATAGCTTTAAAATCGTTTCGGGGCGCAACTCAAAGGCCTTGTGGCAAAGCAGATGAAACTCTGTGACCACCATAGCCAATTGGCGGTGTTCATTGGGTACTTTCAAGCGGTCACAGACCTCTTTAACCAGTGGTAATCCGCGGGCTTCATGTCCCTTATGGCTGGGCAGTACATGCTCTGGCGTAATCGCTTTGCCCAGGTCATGCACCAGCACTGAGAACCGTACCTCTGGTTTGTCCGAGAGTTTTGCTGCCTGCTGCAGCGACATTAGAGTATGAATGCCAGTGTCCACTTCCGGGTGGTAGTCAGCTCGCTGAGGTATGCCAAATAGCTGCTCCACCTCGGGCAGCAAAATTTGCAGTGCACCACAGTCGCGCAATACCTGAATATAGATATCGGGCGACCTTTCACAGAGGGCGCGCTCGGTCTCTTTCCAGACGCGCTCGGCCACCAGATGAGCCAGTTCACCACTGGCGGCGATGTCGGTCATTAGCGTCAGAGTTTCCGGTGCTATGCTAAAGCCCAGATGATGATAGCGCGCGGCAAAGCGGGCTACGCGCAGCACGCGCAAAGGGTCTTCGGTAAAGGCATCAGACACATGGCGCAGCACCCTGGCCTGCAGATCCCGCTGGCCGCCATAGGGGTCGATAATCTGGCCGCTGTCGTCTTGGGCCATGGCGTTAATGGTTAGATCCCGTCGGATAAGATCCTCTTCCAAGCTGATATCCGCCGCCGTATGAAAGGTAAAGCCCTGATAGCCATGGCCAGACTTTCGCTCTGTGCGAGCCAGGGCGTACTCTTCGCCAGTTTGGGGTTTAATAAATACAGGGAAGTCCTGTCCCACCGGCTGATAACCCAGTTCGACCATCTGTTCGGGAGAGCTGCCGACCACCACCCAGTCATTTTCATCGCTGGGGTAGTTGAGCAACTTATCGCGAACGGCACCGCCGACTAGGTAGATTTTCATGCATTATTCCAGTGGTTTTAGCCATTGTAGGACGCGGGCGATGGTAGCTCAATGGAAACCATTGAAAACTGATTTTCAGCAGGGCAGTTTTAGGTTGGCGGGCTAGGCTTTTGGCTTGTGAGCCAATTTAGACAGGCCGTTGAGGTTAATAATTTCTATTTCTTTTTTATCACACAAAATCAACTCAAAACTCTGAAAGCGGCTAAAAACTCGGCTGACAGTTTCAACGGTCAGACCCAGGTAGTTGCCTATATCGGCCCGCGACATCGGCAGGCGAAATCTAGTGGCGCTGAGATGCTGGCGTTTCAGGCGGCTCGACAGGCTGAGCAGAAGACTGGCCACCCGCTCTTCGGCAGAGCTCTTTGCCAGCAGGCCGATCAGCTCCTGATCCGAGGTGAGCTCCTTGGCCATCAAGCGCATAAAGTGTTTTTGCAGTATGGGCATGGTGCGGCTGATTTCTTCAAACCTGACAAAAGGGATTTCGCACAGCGCTGTGGTCTCCAGAGTCATGGCAGTGTTGCTGTGCAGGCTGTTGTCTATGCCATCCCAGCCAAAGATTTCGCCCGGCAAATAGAAGCCGGTCACCTGTTCGCTGCCATCATCACTGATACAAAAGGCCTTTACCGCACCACTGCGGATCGCATAAACCGCCTTAAATGGGTCGCCACCGTGAAATATATATTGGTTTTTATGTATGGGTCGGCCCCGCTCAATGACCCTGTCGAGTCGGTCCAGAGAGCTGCTATCCAGAGATAGTGGTAGGCACAGTGCACTCATGCGGCAATTGTGGCAATTACTGGGTTGAATATTCAGAGTGGGAGAGCGCATAGAAATCCTTATCGCTGAAGTCCGTTTAGTCTGCTAGCGCCAAATCACTGGTCGCTCTTGTAAGAGTATAGACATAGATTTGATCTAAATCATGCAGGCTCTGTAAATCCCGTAAATCTGCGTTCTTTTTACTCCCGGCTGGCTAGACTCAAAATAAGGTCGGTCGCATGTACAGAGGCAACCAAGTCAACTTTGGAGACAGATTATGGAAAATATTCTGGTGGTTTTAGACGGGTCCGACAAGGACCCCTTGGCAATGGAGCAGGCGGTGGCGCTGACCGGGCATAATCAGGCAAAGCTGCGGGTGTTGATGACCGTTTACAACCAGATAGAAGAGATGCACAAGTACATAGGTTTCGATAACTACAGAGATATCAAACAGGCGCTGCTCGACGATGCCGAGACTCATCTACGGCAGCTAACCGACCGCTACAATCTTCACTTTTCCTCCAATATGGTTTGGGGTAAACGCTGGAATAAATCAGTGGTAGACACCGCCAATAGCATGGAGGCAGATCTTATTATTAAGGTTGCTGGTGATCGCCAATCGCGCCTTGCCAAGATCTTTCAGACCCCCGAAGACTGGCATCTGTTACGCGATGCCCAGTGCCCAGTTTGGCTGGTCAATGGCGAGGGGCAGAGCTTGGAAAAAGTCGTTGCCGCTGTGGGGACTCTGGATGAAAGCCGAGAGCACGCTGTGCTGGGTAAAAAGGTTATTTTAAAAGCTCGCAGTATGGCTGAGGCACTTAATCTGCCCCTGGAGCTGGTCTCTGTGATCCCCGACTTTAGCGCAGCCAATGTGGCCACAGCCTATGTGCCACCGCTGCCCGGCCATTCTGTACTCTGGCATGAAAGTGCCCAGCAGGCTCTGGCTAATGCTGAGGAGCAGCTCAATGATCAATGTGATGAGTTGCGGGTACAGGCCAAAATTAGGGTGTTGACCGGTCAGGTGGAACGGGAGCTGGCTGAGTTGGTGGCAGACAGCTCGCTGCTGGTGATTGGCAGCGCCGCCAATCGTGGTCTGGCGGGCAAGTTTATTGGCAATACCTCCGAGAAGGTTCTGCACTATTTAACCTCGGATATGCTGGTTGTGCACTGAGAGGCTTGTTACTCCTTTTTGCCCCAGAGCTGTTGCAGACGCTTATCGCGGCCGCAACTCCACCTGTAGTAGTTGTATCTGGTGGGGTTCTTTTTGTAGTAATCCTGATGATAGTCTTCGGCGATATAGAACTCCGTGGCTGCTGTCAGCTGGGTTTTGATCTTGCCGCTAAATTGGGGCTGAGAGTCAATGGCCGCGATTGAAGCTTCGGCAGCCTGCTGCTGCTTTTTATTGAGGTAGAACAGCTCGCTGCGGTACTGCTGGCCGCGATCGCAAAACTGACCGCCGCCATCCAGCGGATCAATATTGACCCAAAAATGTGCCAGTAGCTGCTCAAAGCTGACTAGCTGGTTATCAAAAATTATTTCAACCGCTTCGGTATGACCTGTGGTGCCAGAAGATACCTGTTTATAGGCCGGGTTTGGCACATGGCCACCAATATAGCCAGAGACCACCGAGTTGACGCCCTCTAGCTTCTCAAAGTCACTCTCCATACACCAAAAACAGCCGCCGGCGAAGATTGCTACCTGATCTTCGGCAAGGGTTTGGTATGAAACAGCGGTGGCAGCACTAAATAGCAGGGCTTTTATTAGAGGTTGGGCCAGTTTTGAGCGCACAGTTATTCTCCCGACATAGTCTTATCAGCGACTGTTAATGCTTGTTACGCAACTCAATTGTCAGTGGTTTGACCCAAAGGCTGATCAGAGGATCTCATATGTATTTAATTTCTTGACGGAGAGAGTTTTTAGACTTATTTTTCGCTTCTCGGGTAGCTGCTTGTCTCTAACGGCTGATATGCCCAATGAGCTTGGTTGAGGTTTTTGTATGAGCGATGATCTTGATGATTTAGAAGACGGTGAAGAGCTGGAGGATTCCGATGCCAATTCGGCTGACTCAGAATCTGAAAGTACTCTGTCAGACAAGCAGCAGGCTCAGATTCATCTTGAATCGCGGCGCCGGTTGGAACTGAAACTTGAACAGGCCCGTATTGATAAGCAGGTTCAGGAATACGATTTTGACGATGACTTTGATTAGCCATTTCTAGCTGACCCATCCCTGCACATTAAAGACAACATTTGATGTCTGTTCTTTGGCATAATGTGCCCCGCAAATAAACCAGGCCGCGGAAAAACTGTTGTCCACACCACCTCTTTTAACAGTCGAGCAACTCGCTTTTGAGCGCGACGACTGCAATGTCTTCAAACCGGCCAACTTTGTTGTTGACGCCGGGGATATTGTGCAGATTGAGGGTGCCAATGGCGCTGGTAAAACCACGCTGATGCGACTGATGACCAGCGCTCTGCAGCCCACCTCGGGTGCAGTGCTCTACAGGGGTCGTCCAATCAGTGATTGCCGCTATGAATACCTGGACAATATCCTCTACATAGGCCATCAGTCCGGTGTCAAAATGACTCTCTCGGCAGAAGAGAATTTGCGCTGGATGAGCCCAGCTTCTACCAGTGCTGTTGAGATTACCCAGGCCCTGGATGCTGTGGGCCTGCGCGGCTTTGCCGATGTGCCCTGCTACAGTCTGTCAGCGGGTCAGCACCGGCGCGTTGCGCTGGCGCGTTTGCATACCAGCAAGGCAGTAATCTGGTACCTGGATGAGCCCTTTACCTCCATTGATAAACAGGGTGTGCTGGCCCTGCAGCAACAGCTAGAGTCTCATTTGCGGCAGGGTGGTGCGGTGGTGCTGTCGACCCATCAGAATCTACCTATTGATGGGTTGCGTAAATACAGTGTTGAGCCCCACGGCGATTTGGCGGTGCCGTCGTGATTGCGAGTAGCCAGGGTTTTGCCGGTTATCTGCGGCGCGATTTGCTGTTGGCTTATCGCCGCAGAGGCGAGGTGGCCAGTCCGCTTATATTCTTTGTGCTGGTCTCAACCCTGATTCCCCTGGGGATCAGCCCGGATTCAGCCCGGCTGGCTGAGCTTGCTCCAGGCATTATCTGGGTGATGGCGCTGCTGGCGACTCTGTTATCTACCGAGAGCCTGTTTGCCAGTGACTATCAGGACGGCTCTCTGGAGCAGTTGCTTATTTCGCCGCAGCTTTTGCCGCTGCCCGTGCTGGGCAAAATACTGGCTCACTGGCTTGTTACAGGCCTGCCACTGACCATGGTGTCGCCATTGATTGGGCTTATGCTGTCACTGCCGGCCGCAGGGCTAATGCCTATGATGGCCAGTCTGGCGCTGGGTACCGCCTGCCTCAGTCTAATTGGCGCTGTGGGTGCGGCCCTGACTGTATCCCTGCGCAAAGGCGGGCTATTGCTGTCTGTGCTGGTTATTCCCCTGTATATGCCGGTGATTATTTTCGGTAGTGCAGCGGTGCAGGCCGCGATCGATGGGCTGAACTGGTTGGGGCCTCTGGCGGTATTGGGGGCAATGCTCAGCGCCGCCGCAGCGCTCTGTCCTCTGGCTATTGCAGGTGCACTGCGGTTGGTGAGCAATAATTAAATGTTAAATAGGTTTTGACGAATATGGCTTCAGGCAGGAATTGGAACTGGTTTCATCGCATGGGATCGCCGCGCTGGTTTTACGAAACCACCGGACGCTGGCTGCCCTGGCTCTGGGTATTGACCCTGGGATTGATGCTGATAGGCCTGGTTTGGGGACTGGCTTTTGCTCCCCAAGATGCCAAGCAGGGTAATAGTTTCCGTATTATTTATTTACATGTGCCGGCTTCGTTCCTGGCCTTGGCAGGCTATTATCTGATGGCTATTGCCGGTGCAATCGGGCTGATTTGGAAGATGAAGCTCAGCTACATGGTCATGAAGTCAGCCGCGCCCATCGGTGCTGCGCTCACTTTTATTGCGCTGTTTACTGGCGCGGTGTGGGGCAAGCCCACCTGGGGTACTTACTGGGTCTGGGATGCACGTATTACCTCCATGCTGATTTTGCTGTTTTTATATCTGGGGGTGCTGGCGCTGCAGTACGCATTTCACTCCCAGGAGACTGGCAATAAGGCCAGTGCTATTCTGGCGTTGGTAGGCACGGTTAATATCCCGATTATCTACAAGTCCGTGGACTGGTGGTACACATTGCATCAGCCCGCCACAATTAAATTTACCTCGGCCCCCAGTATGCATCCGGATATGTTCCAGCCCCTGCTGGTGATGATTGTTGCCATGTATAGCTTCTATGCCCTGGCTTTGATTCTGCACACCCGCACGGAGATACTGCGCCGCGAGCGCAAGGCAGGCTGGGTACGCGAGTTAGCCCAGAGGGCTCAGCCTGCGGAGGCGCGCCAATGAAGCCTCAATTTGATACGCTGCAGCAGCTGTGGCATATGGCTGGCCACGGCCCCTATGTATGGACTGCAGTGCTAGTCTCTCTGGCGGTGTTAGGCTGGTTGCTAATTAGGCCAGTGCAGCAACAGCGGGCCAATCTGCAGGCAATTGTGCGTCAGGCTCAGCGCGAGGAGCTGCAGCAGGCAGCATCGACTCAACAGGCAGAGGGAGGTAAATAATGCACCCAATACGCAAACAGCGCCTGCAACTGGTGATACTGCTGGTGGTAGCTGCCTCTGCAATTGTCGGGCTTATGGCCTATATGCTGGGTCAGAATGCTAACTACTTTTACACGCCGTCACAGATTGCCGCCGGCGAAGCGCCCGAGGCTGTGCATATTCGTGCCGGAGGCATGGTGGTCGAGGGATCGGTGCAGCGCTCGCCAGATTCTCTGGATGTGCTGTTTGATGTCAGCGATGGCATGGCGACTCTGACTATTCATTTTGCAGGCATTCTCCCGGATCTATTTGATGAGGGCGAAGCGGCAATTGCTTCGGGAAAGCTGGATGAAAATAATATACTGCGTGCCACCGAAGTGCTTGCTAAGCACGATGAGAAATACACGCCACCCGAAGTGGCTGATGCCATGAATAAGGCCTATGAGCTGAAACAGCAGGAACAGGCCCAATGACCCCGGAACTCGGCCATGTGGCACTGATTATTGCCCTCTGTTTTGCCCTGGCTCAGGCCGCTGTACCCATGGTCGGCTCGTTTACCGGCCATAATAGCTGGATGAGACTGGGCCACAGTCTGGCTCTGGGCCAGTTTGTGTTTATTGCTCTGTCATTTGCCTGTCTGGCCAATGCCTTTTTGCAAGATGACTTTTCCGTGGCCTATGTGGCCAATAACTCCAATACGCTGCTGCCTGACCGCTTTAAATTTAGTGCGGTCTGGGGTGCCCATGAGGGCTCGCTATTGCTCTGGGTGCTGATGCTGGCGGGCTGGTCTGCAGCCGTGGCTCTCTACAGCCGTGAACTGCCCGCTCAGCTGGTGGCCAGGGTACTTTCAATTCTGGGGTTTGTGGCTATTGGCTTTATTGTTTTTCTACTGCTGACCTCCAACCCCTTTGATCGGCTGCTGCCGGTATCGCCGGTGGAAGGTCGGGATTTAAACCCTCTGCTACAGGACTTTGGGCTTATTGTGCATCCGCCCATGCTGTATATGGGTTATGTGGGCTTTGCGGTGCCCTTTGCCTTTGCCATAGCCGCTTTGATTGGCAGTCAGTTTGACAGTGCCTGGGCACGCTGGGCTCGCCCCTGGATCAATGTGGCCTGGGCATTTCTGACCATTGGTATTGGTCTGGGCAGCTGGTGGGCCTATTACGAGCTGGGCTGGGGCGGCTGGTGGTTTTGGGATCCGGTTGAAAACGCCTCGTTTATGCCCTGGCTGGTGGGCACTGCGCTGGTTCACAGTATCTCTGCTACCGAAAAGCGCGGTGTTTTTAGAAGCTGGACCCTGCTGCTGGCGATTTTTGCTTTCTCTCTCAGCCTGTTGGGTGCGTTTTTGGTGCGCTCGGGCATTCTGACTTCTGTGCATGCCTTTGCCAGCGATCCGGAGCGGGGTGCCTTTATTCTGGGCTTTATTACCCTGGTAATAGGTGGTTCTCTAACCCTGTTTGCTCTGCGTGGCCCGGCCAAACAAAAGGTGGCTGGCTATGGTGCCTGGTCGCGGGAAATGATGCTGCTGTTGAATAATATTCTGCTGGTCAGCTCAATGGCGATGATTCTGGTGGGCACTCTGTATCCGCTGCTGGCCGATGTGCTGAACCTGGGCAAGATTTCGGTGGGTCCTCCGTACTTTAACTTTTTCTTTGTCCCTCTGATGTCCGGTCTTGCCATAGCTGTGGGCTTTGCCGCCTTTACCCGCTGGAAAAAAACCGACCCCGGGCTGCTGCGCAACAGGGCCGTTGCTCCCGCACTGATCAGCCTGGTGCTGGCGCTAGTGCTGCCGCTGTTTTTGGCCAGCGAGATATCCTGGTCCAGCTACTCCCTGGGGGCAGTGTTTACCCTATTGATCGGCCTCTGGGTGATTACCATGACAGCTCGGGACCTGGTAGATAAAACTGCTGGCAAATGGGCCAGATTGCGCCGCTTATCGGGCAGCTACTGGGGCATGGTGGTGGCTCATGTGGGTTTGGCAGTGTGCGTTCTCGGCGTTGGTCTGAGTTCTGTGTACTCCATGCAACGGGATGTGCGCATGGAGCCAGGTGACCGGATTCAGGTCGCAGGCTATGAGTTTGAATTTGTCGCTGTCACCCAGGTTCAGGGTCCCAACTATATAGCCTATAGAGGCGAGATAAATGTTGAGCAGCAGGGGTCCCCTGTGGCTACCATGCTGCCGGAAAAGCGTAACTACCGAGCCGGTGGGCAGGTAATGACTGAGGCGGCTATTGATGCTGCGCTACACCGCGATCTCTATGTCAGTCTTGGCGAGCCCCTGGCAGGTCAAGCCTGGGCGGTACGGCTCTATGTAAAGCCCTTTGTACGCTGCATCTGGCTGGGCGCCCTGATGATTGCCCTTGGTGGCCTTCTGGCGGCTGGAGATAAACGCTATCGCCGTCGGGTTGGCTGGCAAAAAACTGCCTCGGATAACGCTGGCGCACTGGCAAAGGCCGCGTCATGAATAGATTGGCACTATTTCTCCCTCTGAGCCTTTTTGCTGCACTGACCCTGGTGCTTATGTTGGGTCTAGATAAGGATCCCACCGAGCTGCCTTCAGCTCTGGTGGGTGAACCTTTCCCCTCTTTCTCGATGCCTTCATTGCAGGATCCTGAGTCTCTGGTGAGCAAACAGGACTTTGCCGATGAAGTGCTGCTGGTCAATGTCTGGGCCACCTGGTGCTTTGCCTGTCGTATCGAGCATCCCAGTCTCAATGCACTGGCTGAGCAGGGGGTCAAAATTGTGGGTCTTAACTATAAAGACCAACGCAAGGCAGCAAAGCTCTGGCTGCTGGAGCGCGGCAATCCCTACGTATTTAATATCTATGACGAACAGGGCAATCTGGGAATTGATCTGGGCGTCTATGGTGCTCCTGAAACCTATCTGGTGGATGCCCAGGGTATTATTCGCCATCGCCGGGTTGGCGTGGTAGATAAGCGCGTCTGGGAGGAAGAGTTTGCGGCCCTGTATCTTGAGTTGACCGGCACAGCTCCAGTGTTAGGTGAGACACAGTGAGGCTGGTAATGTTTTGCATACTGCTATTGCAGACCCAGTTGCTGCTGGCCAATGCAGAGGTGGTGGCGTTTTCTGACGAATCTCTGCGCCCGCGTTACCAGCAGTTAATCGAAGAGCTGCGCTGCCCCAAATGCCAGAATCAAAATCTGGCCGACTCCAATTCTCCAATCTCCAATGATTTGCGTGCACAGGTTCAGCGCTTGCTGGAAGAGGATTTGAGCGACCAGCAAATAAAAGACTATTTGGTGGCGCGCTACTCAGAATTTATTCTCTATCGCCCAGAGGTCAATAAAACCACCTGGTTGCTGTGGGGCTCACCTGTCATATTTGTGCTGCTTGGCATGTTGGTGGTTTACCGCCTGTATTTTAAACGCCAGGGTATAGACCCCTCTAGCCCGGACCAGAGTAGCACTCAGAGCGATAGTCAGATAACCGCCCAGGACCAACAGCGGCTGGATAGCCTGCTGGCAGACAGAGAGCAGCAATAATGGCATTTTCCACATTGATTGGTCTGCTATTGGTAGTTGCCAGTGTATTTTTTATCTATCCCTTTATTGCTGGTCGCGGTTCCAGCGGCATCCCAGCCATAGGTGATAGTCAGCAGGCCAATGTAGAGATTTTTCGCGACCAGGAAGCCCAGTTGGCACGCCAGCTTGAGGCCGGAGAAATCAATGAGTCCCAGCACCAGCAGCTCCTGACCGAGGCCCAGCAACTACTGCTGCACAATACAGCTGCCGAGCCGGCCGATGGCCAGAAGTCACAGGCCAGCACCGGGTTTTGGTTGCTGCCGTTATTGCTGGTGCTGTTGATTGCCGGCACCCTGGTTAGCTACAACCAACTGGGCGCCACCGCAGATGAAAAAATACTTGAGCTGATGGAACAGGGCGCCGATCTGACTGAGGACAGTGCCGCAGAAATAAGTTGGCGTCAGTCCCTCAATGCAGCGATTTTGCAGCGGGTAAAACAGCGTCCGGACAATATTTACTACTGGGCCATGCTGGCGCAGGGGGCTCTGGTAGAGGGCGACGTCCTTGCTGCCAGTCAGTACTTTGCCGCAGCCATTGAAGTCACACCTGAGGATGGCTTTCTGCTGGCTCAGTATGCCGAGTCACTCTACCTGGTGGCCGGCAATCGTTTTACTGAGCCGGTAATCGGTGCCATGGATAGAGCCTTTGCCGTGGATTCCAACAATCCAACTATACTTGGCCTCAAGGGAATACAGTCCTTTGAAAATGCTCAGTTGCAGCTGGCCATTACCTATTGGCAGGGTGCTATCCAGGGCCTTGATAGCAACAGTCCAACTGCCAGGGCCCTGCAGCAGGGTATAGATCGCGCCAACAGCCTACTGGGTAAGCCCGCTGGCGCCGAGTCAGGCACAACCATTACAGTGCAGCTGAGCCTGGCCCCGGGTATCAGCTTTGCGCCCACACAGATGGTATTTGTGGCCGCGGTGCGCACCTCTGGCTCAGCCATGCCTCTGGCCGCACAAAAACTGACCGCTGCGGATCTGCCAGTGACTGTAACCCTGAGCGATAGTCAGGCGCTGATGGCAGGTCAGAGCCTGTCGTCGGTGGATCAGATCAAGCTGATAGCCAGGCTGTCTACAACTGGCTCTGCCACCCCGCAATCTGGCGACTGGGAAATCCAGTCAGAAGTAATTGAGCTCAGCGACATCAGCGGCCCCGTAGCATTGCAAATTAATTCCCAGAGACCCTGATGATCTCCTGCTAGATAGGCCTGTGGGGCGGTTTTAACTGCTCCAGGTTAGCGCACTTTTTTTGGCGATTTAACTGTACTGCAAACGAATCCGATCCCATTGGCGAAACTAAATAACAGATTCCCCGATTTACTGTTTTGTGTGGGCTCCAGACTGTGTAGAATTAGCCGCTAACCATTAAATAATCCTGTGGCCGAAAGACTGGGTCAAACACAACAGAAATGAAGAAACATGCGGCTTAAATCGATTAAATTAGCTGGGTTCAAATCCTTTGTGGACCCGACCAATGTCAACTTTCCCAGCAATCTCTGTGCTGTTGTCGGGCCCAATGGCTGCGGCAAATCCAATATAATCGATGCCGTGCGCTGGGTGATGGGTGAGAGCTCTGCAAAGAATCTGCGTGGCGAAAATATGTCCGATGTTATCTTTAACGGCTCCGGCGGTCGCAAGCCTGTGGGGCAGGCCAGCATTGAGCTGGTTTTTGATAACACCGATGGCCGCATTGTTGGCGAGTACGCCTCCTACAATGAGATTGGTATCAAGCGCAAAGTTACCCGCGATGGTCAGTCTAACTACTATCTCAATGGCAACAAATGTCGCCGCCGCGATATCACCGACATCTTTTTGGGTACAGGCTTGGGGCCACGCAGCTACGCTATTATTGAACAGGGCATGATCTCCCGCCTGATTGAGGCCAAGCCAGACGAGCTGCGAGTATATATCGAAGAAGCTGCAGGCATCTCCAAATACAAAGAGCGTCGTCGCGACACCGAGGGGCGTATTCAGCGCACCATAGAAAACCTTGAGCGACTCACCGATATTCGCGATGAGTTGGGCCGTCAACTGGGCAGGCTGGAACGCCAGGCAAAAGCTGCTGAGAAATACGCCGAGTTTAAAAAGGAAGAGCGCCAGGTTTCTGCAGAGCTGCTGGCTCTAAAATGGCGCGGCTACAATGCCAGTGCCACAGAGCAAAAGCAGGTGATTGGCAGTCTGGAAATAGAGCAGGAAAAAGTCATTGCCCAGCGCAGTGCCTGCGATACCAGTATTGAAAAATTACGCTCAGAATTTACCGACCACAGTGATGCCTTTAACGAGGTGCAGGCGCGCTTCTATAAAATTGGCGGCGATGTGGCACGTATAGAGCAGGCCATTGAGCACGCCCAGCAGCGGGCTCAGGAATTACACAAAGATTTAGAGCAAACCGAGCGCAACTTTAGTGAAGCTGAGCAGCATCTAAACAGCGATCGCCAGAAGGCCGCTGGCTGGACTGCTGAATACGAGGAGCTGACTCCGGCACTGGAAGAGGCTCAGGCAGCTGAGGCTATTTCGTCACAAGCTCTACAGGCCGCCGAGCTGGCCATGCAAAACTGGCAGAAATCCTGGGACGAGTTTAACCAAAAATCTGCCAGCCCAAGACAGCAGGCTGAGGTGCAGCAGTCGCGTATTCAGCATTTAGAGCAGTTGATGCGTCGCCTGACCGAGCGTCAGCAGTCTCTCTCCACTGAGGCCAGCAGTTTTCAGGCCAGTCCAGCGGAAGAGGAGATGGCTACCATTCAGGCCATGCTGTCAGAGGCTGAGCTAGCCAGCGAAGCCATAGAAAAGCAGCGCGCTGATAACAGTGCCGAGATAGAAACCCTGCGCGGTGAAGAAAAACAGGTTGTCAGCGAGCTCAACGAGGCCCGCAGTAAGCAGCAGACCCTAAAAGGTCGCCAGGCATCTCTGGACGCTCTGCAACAGGCCGCCATGGGTGATGATGCAGAAAAGCAGTGGCTGAGCTCCAAGGGTCTGGGTGACAAGCCCCGTCTGGCGGCTTCAGTCAAGCCAGCCGATGGCTGGGAAGTGGCGGTTGAGACCGTGCTGGGCAGTTATTTGCAGGCTATTGCCGTAGATGATATTGCCAGCTCTGTGGGCCTGCTGGACGACTTTAAAAAAGGCGAGTTGCTACTGGTGGGAAGTGCAAACCCAGCAGCTCAGTCTGGTGATAAGGGACAGCTGCTCAGCGATTTGGTTGAGGGCGATGCCGCCCGGGGCCTGATCAATAATATCTATGCCGCCGAGACCCTGGCCGATGCACTCAAACTGCAATCGTCACTATCTGCCATTGAATCTGTAGTAACCCGCGAAGGCATTTGGCTGGGTAATAACTGGCTGCGTGTGGCGCGCGACAAAGATGCTACTGCAGGTGTGCTGCAGCGCAAACAGGAGCTGGAGACCCTAGAGGCTCAGATGGGCGAACTGGAAACCCAGATTGCCATCCTGGATAAAACCCGTCAGGGCAATGAGCAGCGTCTGCTGGCCCTGGAAACCGCCCGCCAGGAAATTGCTACCCAGGTAGCTCAGCAGCAGAGCAACTATGCTGAGCTGCGGTCCAAGCTCAGTGGCTTTGAAGTGCAGATCGAACAGTACAAGGCACGTAAAGAGCGCGCTGAAAATGAACTGGCCGAAGTGGTCCAGCAGTCCGAGACAGAGCAGGAAAATTTATCCGCAGCGCGAGTTATTTTGCAGGAGTCCATCGAAAAGATGGAGGCAGATACAGTGCAGCGTGAAGAGCTGATAGTGCAGCGTGACAGGTGCCGCACCGAGCTCGATGAGGTGCGTCAGACAGCGCGGCATGACCGCGATCGAGGCCAGGAGCTGCGTGTTCGAGAGAGCTCATTAAAAACCCAGCTGACCAGTATTCGCGAGGGCATAGGTCGCCTCGAGGTGCAGGTTGAGCGACTGCAGGAGCGCAGAGAGCAATTGCGCGAAGCTTTTAATATTAAAGAGGATCCCACCGAGGCCCACAAGATTGAGCTTGAAGCTCAGCTTGAGGCGCGTCTGCTGGTGGATACAGAGATGACCGAAGCCAAGGCGCTGTTAGATGCTACTGAGCACCAGATGCGCGAGCAGGAAAAACTCCGCGGCGAGCTGGAGCAGGAAGTTCAGACAGTGCGCGGCAAACTTGAACAGCAGCGTATTTCTGCCCAGGAAATCAGTACTCTGAGTCGCACTATTGAAGAACAGATCGCCGAGAAGCAGGCAGATCTGGAAACTCTACTGGAAAACCTGGCAGAGGATGCCGCGCTTATAGATTGGGAAGAGCAGCTGGAGCTAATTGGCAATCGCATTCAGCGTCTGGGGCCAATCAACCTGGCGGCGATCGATGAGTATAAAATCGAATCCGAGCGCAAAGATTATCTGGACCAGCAAAATTCAGAGTTGGAAGACGCACTGAACACCTTGCAGAACGCCATACAGAAAATTGATCGCGAGACCCGCACCAGATTTAAAGAGACCTTTGATTTGGTCAATGGCCATATCCAGGAACTGTTCCCCAAGCTATTCGGTGGCGGTCACGCTTATCTGGAAATGACTGGCGAAGATCTTCTCAATACTGGCGTAACTCTGATGGCTCGCCCGCCGGGCAAAAAGAATTCATCCATCCATCTGCTGTCTGGTGGTGAAAAAGCTATGACGGCCATCGCCATGGTGTTCTCAATCTTTAAGCTCAATCCGGCGCCATTCTGTATGCTAGATGAGGTAGATGCGCCACTGGATGATGCCAATGTGGGTCGTTATGCCAACATGGTTAAAGAGATGTCTGATCAGGTGCAGTTTATCTTTATCACTCACAACAAGATTTCCATGGAAGCGGCCAATCAGCTCATGGGTGTCACTATGCATGAGCCGGGTGTTTCTCGACTGGTTACTGTAGATGTTAACCAGGCAGCCGAGCTAGCTGAGGCCTGATAAATTGAACTGAGCGATGAAAAAAAACTTTGTTTTTTTTCATCGCGAACTACAATAACCAAAGTTTATTAAAGAGTTGAGTAAGCAGCATCTATGGAGTTTTTTGGTCCGCGTGAAGTTCTTATTGTTGTTATCGCACTAGTGATAGTCGCTATGGTGTTGGACGGCGTTCGACGTGTAAAGCGTAACCGCTACGAAAACTTACAGATGTCATCGCGCAAGTTGCAGCGCAATGGGGCTGAGTCCACACATGAGCCTGACGAGATCGACAATGCTCAGTTCCCCTCCGGTGGATCAAGGGTTGTAGGTATACGCGATGAGGCCGATATTCAACAGGTCGAAGAGAGCCTGCGTCGCAGTTCAGCCAACACAGATTTCAATTTTTCACGTCAGCCCCAGCAAGAACAATTTGATTTAGATAACTCAATCTTTGATCGCGAGCGCGCGCAACTCAATGAGCTTAACGCACGTGAAGCCGAAGCCGAACTTCAGCAGTCACAACAGGCCAGTGGACAAGACGACGATGCCGCATTACAGCAGGATGTGCTGGTAATGCACCTGATGGCTAGCAAAGGTGAGTGCATTCAAGGGCAGGCACTGTTGGATGCAGTGCTGGCCAGCGGCTTTTTATTTGGCGGTAATAAATTTTTCGATCGTCATATCAATGATGACGGCACTGGCGAAGTGCTATTCAGTCTGGCCAATCTACTTAATCCCGGTACCTTCGATCTCAAGACCATCGCCGAGATGGAAACTCCAGGTGTCACCCTGTTTATGATTGTGGATCAGCTAACTGATCCGGTGGCTGCCTTCGACACTATGGTTGAGGCGGTGGATAAGCTGGTTGCTGAGTTGCAACTCAATGTGATGGACGAGTCGCGCAGCTCCATGACCAAACAGACCATAGATCATTATCGTCAGCGCGCCACCTCGGCATTAGTGCGGCGCGAGCAGAGCGGCGAATAACCAACGGCGAACATATGGCAAATATTCCAGAGCACGTTCTTATTGACTACGAACGTCTCAAGGACGAGTTAAACCAGCACAATCACCGCTACTACGTATTGGATGATCCCTCTGTTCCAGATGCTGAGTATGATCGCCAGATGCGTCAGCTACAGGATATAGAGTCTCAGTATCCCAGTCTCAGAACTACCGATTCCCCCAGCCAGAGAGTAGGAGGCGAAGCCCTGTCGGCCTTTACTCAGGTTCGTCACGATGTGGCTATGCTATCCCTCGACAATGCCTTTAGCGAGACAGAGCTGGAAGACTTTGATCGTCGGGTTAAAGACCGTCTTAATTATGCCGCGTTAAAAGATGCGCCAGAGATTGATTATGCCTGCGAGCCCAAGCTTGACGGGGTAGCAGTGAGTTTGCTGTATCGGGATGGGCTGTTGGTGCGCGGCGCAACCCGCGGTGATGGCACAGTGGGCGAAGATATCACTGCCAATGTACGCACCATTAACAGCATTCCGCTAAAATTGGTTGGCGACAATATTCCCAGCCTCCTTGAAGTGCGAGGGGAAATTTATCTGCCCAGGGCAGGCTTTGAGTCTCTCAATGCCAAAGCTATAGCCGCTGGTGAAAAAACCTTTGTTAACCCACGCAATGCAGCCGCCGGCAGTCTGCGTCAGTTAGACTCTAAAATTACCGCTAGCCGTCCCCTTGAAATCTGTGCCTACAGCGTGGGTCAGTTTGTTGCCGAGACTCGTCCTGACAGCCATCTCAGTATGCTGCAGGCGCTGGCTAGCTGGGGCTTTAAAATTAATGAACATATGCAGGTGGTCACTGGTATTGCTGCCTGTGAAAACTATTACCAAACCCTGGCCGAGCGCCGCGATGGTTTGGCCTATGATATCGACGGTATTGTCTACAAGGTGAACGACCTTCGGCTGCAAGAGCGCCTGGGCTTTGTGGCCAAAGCGCCGCGCTGGGCCGTAGCGCGAAAGTTTCCCGCCCAGGAAGAGATGACTAAGCTGCTGGATGTGGAGTTTCAGGTAGGGCGCACAGGTGCCGTAACTCCCGTGGCGCGACTGGAACCCGTATTTGTCGGTGGTGTTACCGTCAGCAATGCCACTCTGCATAATGGCGACGAGATTCAGCGCCTGGGTATCTGTATTGGCGATACGGTAATTATTCGCCGCGCCGGCGATGTGATTCCACAGATCGCCAAGGTGGTATTGGAAAAACGCCCCGCCGATGCCCGACCTATTGTCTTCCCCGAGCGCTGTCCAGTCTGTGAGTCGGCGGTAGTGCGCGCCGAGGGTGAAGCCGTAGCCCGCTGCTCCGGTGGACTGTTTTGTAGGGCGCAAATCAAACAGGCGATCAAACATTTTGCCTCGCGCAAGGCTATGGACATAGATGGTCTGGGCGATAAGCTGGTCGACCTGCTCGTCGATCGGGGAGTGATCTTCTCAGTGGCCGATCTCTATGATCTTAAGGCTGAGCAGCTTGAGGGGCTTGAGCGGTTGGCAGAAAAATCTGCCGCCAATTTGGTGGCGGCCATTGATGCCAGCAAGGAGACCAGTCTGGCCAAGTTTTTCTACTCTCTGGGTATCCGTGAAGTGGGAGAGACCACAGGGCAGACATTGGCCAATAACTTTGGCTCCCTTGAGGCAGTGATTGCCGCAGATGCCGAGGCGCTGCTGGAAGTGGATGATATAGGGCCAATAGTAGCTGGCCATATTGGCGAATTCTTCCGCAACCCGGATAATTTATCTATTATTCAAGCATTGCGCGACGCCGGTGTGCACTGGGCAGATATAGATCAGAATGCTCAGGCATCGCAGCCATTAAAAGGTCAGACCTGGGTATTGACCGGTGGCATGGATATAATGAGTCGCGCTGAAGCCAAAGACAGGTTGCAAGAGCTGGGAGCCAAGGTGGCAGGTTCAGTATCAGCCAAAACCGCACAGGTAGTAGCTGGCCCGGGAGCAGGGTCCAAGTTGACCAAGGCCCAGGCACTGGAAATACCTATAATGGACGAAGCCGAATTTATCGACTTTTTGAGCAGGGTTTAAACACAGTTAAAAATGCAAGGAGCAGAGTATTGGACAGGGACTATCAAGCGGAATCAGTGGTCTATGGCTGCATCAAAAACATCGCGCTGCAGGACAATAATGAGCACCGTCGCAACAATCAAGCGGCGATGCAAAATCTGCCCTCGGCAGAATCCTGGAGCCTTTTAAACCGCGAGATGTTTGCGGTACCAGACAAACCTTGGGGTGATCTGGATCTGAGTACAGACGTGATGCACTTTGGAGCCTCCTATCAGGGCGTAGAGCATGAGTGGCAATACTGGCTCGAGCAGTTTGAGAGTCTGTTGAGAAAAATGTACTGGGTTTCGGCTACAGTGCATCTTGAAACCGAGATGTCAGGGCTGCATTCCTTTGTGTTTGCAACCGATGGTGTTGCTCACAGGCCCAATGAGTCGGCGATCAATATCCGCTGCGAATGGGCCAGAGACATCGGCTAGACGTAAACTGCAGGTAGAGACAACAAATAGGATAACAATCATTGGCACAGTCAAATAACAGAAACGCCATTAAGCAGAGATCTGCCTGGATAGCCTCTATGCTCGCCTGCGGTGGGTTTTTGTTAATGGCGGTTAAAGTTTACGATGTGCCTCTGTCTGATATGGCCAGCAATCTGCTGACCATGGTGCTCGGGCTGGTAGTGATTATTGGTGCTGCGGCGCTGATGGGTCGACTAATCGCTGCACTGCGCAAGCGCTTCCAGTAAGTGTCATCCAATAACTTTTCCTTTCGCTACTTCCTGGCGACTATAGGTACCAGCAACCTGGCCATGGGTTTGCACAAGGTACTGTATCCCTGGCTGGTGGTTGGTGTATTGCATGAATCTCCCAGCCGTTTGGGGCTGGCGACTATGGCGCTGCTGTTGCCCAATCTGCTATTTATTTTGCCCGGAGGTGTTGTGGCCGATCGCCGTCATCGCGGTAGCTGGCTGTCGTTTCTCTATCTGCTTTTTCTGCTGCCTCTGGGTATTTTGTTAGCTGCGGTAATCTATGGACAGCTGACCTTTCCACTGTTGCTGATGTTTGGTATTAGCTTTGGCACTATTCTCGCCTTTGTCCAGCCAGCCCGCGAGAGCCTGTTGGGCTATGCCCCTGCAGAAGTTATGCATCAAGCGGTGGCCAAGATGATGGTGGTGCAGTTTGTCGCCCAGGGTATTGGTTTTATTGTTGCAGGACAGCTTGATTATATAAGTCTGCCTCAACTACTTGGTATGCAAATGCTTATTTTTTTGGCCAGCTCTCTGATGATGAAGCGCTGTCACCCGCTGCCGCAAAAGGGTTCGGTTGAAGAGGCAGAGCAGGCCAAAAAGTCGAATAAAACAGCCGCTCAAACCTGGCTTGAGTTGCGCGAGGGGCTCACTCTGTTCCGCAATGACAAAAGCCTGTTGCATCTGTTGTTTATTGTTTTCGCGACAGGCTTTTTAGCATTTGGTGTCTACCTGGTGGCCATGCCGCTGATTGCTCGTGAGCTCTATAACGGCGGTGCCAGTCTCTATGCAATACTGCAGGTGATTTTTAGTTTGGGTATTATCAGCACCAACTTTGGGGTGATGAAGCGGGTTAAAACCTTTGCTCGCCCCGGGCGTTTGATGGTGATTAGCTTTTTGATTCGCGGCAGCCTGGTCGGTGTGATCGCCACGGTGCCGCCCCTGTGGCTGTTGTTTCCGGTGGTCTATATTTGGGGCATGGCCTCCGGACTGTCCATGACTCTGGGCCGCACCATATTGCATAATCAGGTGTCCCACAGCCTGCGCTCAAGAGCGGCCTCGGTCTATCAGCTGTGTCTATTTGGTGGCGCACCTCTGGGTGCCTGGGTCTGTGGAATGACCATAGAAAACCTAGGTATAGGCACTGCCTTTGTGGCCATTGCTTCAACCACCTTGCTAGTGTCTATTGTGACTGCCATGGGGTCACCGCTGTGGCATATTAGCGGTCATATTGATAAGTCTGAAGCGGCCAAAAGCTAGAGGCTATCTGCAGCTGAGACCTTTAACCCCTAAAGGCAATAAGGGCGGCAGTAACAGCTACATTGAGTGACTCCACACCATTGGCCATGGGTATGCCTACCCGGTGATCGCTGAGGGCGGCAATCTCTTTACTCACGCCCTCGGTCTCATTGCCGAGCACAAAAATCACCGGCGTCTGGGGCGCAAATTCAGCTATGGGCGTTGCCTGATGTGAGGACAGTGTGCAGATTTCATAGCCCTGTTGTTTAAAGTCCTGCAGCGCTTTAAGCAGATTGTCGCAGCGCAGTATATTGCCCCTAAACAGAGTGCCGGCACTGGCTTTGATTACCAGCGGTGAAATCTCTGCCGTACCCTTGCTGGGCAGTAGAAGCCCATAGCAGGGGCTAGCGGTAACACTGCGAATAATCATGCCGAGATTTTGCGGGTTGGTGACCCCGTCCAGTGCAATAATACTGCGGCCTGTGAGAGCCTGTGGCGGGTTATCTAAAACCTGCCTGTAGGGCTGATAGCCAGGGCAGTGAATATCGCAGGCGGCACCCTGATCCTGTTTGCTGTTGCGCGATATGCGCGATAGCTGTGCACGGCTATGCAGACAGACTTCTATACCTCGCGACTGGGCCAGCTGCTTTATGTCATCAATAATCCCACCGCTGCGATTGGAGTCAGCCAGGTGTACACGGAAGATCTTAAGACTTTGATCCTGCAATATTTCCAGCACAGGTTTGCGGCCGTAGACAGTAATCAGCTGATCAAAAAATGCCTTGCGTTGGAGGTACTCAGGGCTATCGGTTCGCTGCGACTGTGGATCTCTGCTGGCCATGGTTTAGTGATCGTCCGGTTTGGTTTGCAGCAAGCTCTCAATAGTTTTTAAGCTCTCTGCACTGGCCTGCCCCTGATCGGCAGAAATAGCCACAGTGGCATTGCCCAGTGCTCTATAGACCTGCTGCCAGAGTTGACTGTCGGGTTGCTCCTCAAAGGCTGCCAAATGTCTAGCCACCGTGTTGTCATCTCCGCGGGCTATGGGGCCGGTCAGGGCTGAGCAGGCATCTGTGGAAAAGAAGTTATCCAGAGTCTGGCGAATTAGTGGCTCAAGGGGATTTGACCCGCTGGGGTCTACACCAGAGGCGCCCAATAGCTGCTGGCTGGTTTCCAACAGTGCTACCAGATAGTTGCAGGCCATCACTGTAGAGGCGTGATACAGCACCTTGCGGTCGCTATCTATTTCAAAGGGCAGGCCACCTATGCTGTTAAATATGGACGACAGCACCTCCAGGGCCTGGCTATCTCCCTCAAGCGCACAGTGGCTGCCAGCAAAGGTTGTTATCGATTGGTTGGGATTGGCAAAGCTATGAATAGGATGCACAGATGCGCTGTGAATCCCGGCATTGGTAAACTGCAGTGCATTGGACCCCAGGGCACCGCTGCAATGAAAAACTATATTGCCGGCCCTGAGTACTCCAGATTCGAATAGCGCCTGTCCGGTATCTGCAATAGCATCATCCGGAGTGGCAATGAGCCAGATATCTGCGGGCTGTAAACTGTCCATGCACGCTGCGCTGCCAGCACCAATAAAATCTACTGCCCGCTGAGATGATTCCGCAGAGCGATTGACTACCTGCTGCAGGCTGACTTGATTAGATAGTAAGTGGCACAGAGTTTTACCCAGTAAGCCAGCACCAATACAGGAGAGGGTTGGCATAGGGCTCTAGCGCAACCGCTCTTGGTATGCATTCAGTGCGTTGCTCATGCCCATGGCCAGAGAGTCCACGGTAAATGCATGGCCAATGGAAACCTCAAGCAGTGATGGGATGCTGGCAAATTTGGCCAGATTGTCGAGATTGAGATCATGGCCAGCATTGACGCCCATTCCCAGAGAGGTAGCCAGTTCTGCGGCCGCAACATGCGACTGGAATAAAGGCTCGAGCTGATCTGTACCCCAGGCTGCGGCATAGGGACCTGTATACAGTTCAATACGGTCAGCGCCTATGGCAGCGGCCAGCTCAATCTGCGCCAGGTCAGGGTCCATAAATAGACTGACACGCATACCCTGGTCTTTTAGACGCTTGATAATAGGTGCTAGCTGGTCGCCGGAGCTGGTTAAATCAAAGCCATGGTCGGAGGTTAGCTGGTCGTCACCATCGGGCACCAGGGTACACTGATCTGGCTGAGTCTCCTCAACCAGTTCGATAAAACCAGGATAATCGGCCAGCGCTGGGGCAAAGGGGTTGCCCTCAATATTAAATTCCACCTCAGCTAGGGGCCGCACCAACTCGGCAAGTTGGCGCACATCTGAGGGGCGAATATGACGTTGGTCTGGGCGCGGGTGCACAGTAATACCCTCGACTCCATGATCTATACACAGCTGGGCATGGTCAGTTACGCTGGGGTAATTGCCTTCTCTGGAGTTTCGCAGCAGGGCAATTTTATTGAGATTGATACTCAGAGCTGTCATGACATTTAACCCTTAGCGGATAGGAACCGGTCTCTCGATAACAGGAGCCGGCGCTGGCTCGGGTAGGGGAGTCCAGGTTTCAGGGTTGAGCAGGCGGGCACTGAGAATACGAATAGGCTCGACCGGCACATCTGCATAATAACCCAGGGTCTGGGTTTCGACTGTGGCAATGGCGTCCACCACATTCATACCTGCAACCACGGCACCAAATACCGCATAGCCCTTATTGCCTCCCTTGGGGTCAAGAAAGCCATTGGATTTATGGTTAATAAAAAACTGAGCCTCAGCGCTGTCAGGGTCATTCATACGCGCCATAGCCAGGGTACCGCGTTTGTTTTTCAGTCCGTTGGACGACTCATTGACTATAGAGCCGCGGCTAGACTCCCGGGCGCTAAAGTCAAAGGTAAAGCCCCCCGCCTGAATCATAAACCCTTTGATTACGCGGTGAAAAATCAGACCATCGTAATGATAGTCATTGACCAGTTTAATAAAATTATCCACGCTGGCGGGAGCAGCCTTGGGAAATAGCTCCACCACAATATCGCCCATTTCGGTTTTAAGCTCAACCCTGGGGTTGTCCTGTGCCGACTGAGTAATACCAGCAGTCATCAGGGTTACGATCATAACAAGTTGAGTGACTAGTTTTTTCATCTGTACAGTCCTCAGCGGATAAAAATGGTTTTACTTCCACTCGGAGAAGCGTTTTCTGCCTCGTAGTTTAGGAATCAGTACCACCAAAATCGCGCCTAAAAATACCGTTAAACCACCGTATAAAAATGACTGGTTGCGCTTATCTTTCTGCAAGTCATTGAGATTGGCTTTGAGCACATCGTTCTCGCCCTGCAGCATATGATTTTGTTTTACCAGCACCTGATTTTGTTCGTTGAGTGCAATGGCGTCAGAGGAGACTTCCTTGATGGCAGCTAGCTCACTGAGCAGATCTTCTTTACTGCCCTCGGTGCTATCCAGCTTGCCGCGCAGTAATTTAGACTGCTGACGGAGTTCATCAAGAATCTTTTCTAACTGGCTGTTGCGGTCTACCAGTTTCTTCATGCGACGTTCATTGGCGTTCAGCTGGGTGCGGGCAACTGGGCTATCCACCAGGTGCTGCTGTTCCATCCATCCCTCGACGCCTTTGCTGGTTAATACCAGACCCCAGCCTTCGCGAGTTTCGAGCAGCTTGAGTTCGGTGCCAGATTTGATGCCTCTGTGGACAATTTTACAGCGGGGACAGGGCGTTTCGCGCAGAGGCACATAAAACTCGTCAGACACATAGCGCACCAGAGGCTCTGGAGGTCGCTCGGTGGCAACAGTCGCTGGTTTATCGATCTCAGCAGCCTGTTCTTCAGAGCTTTCCCTTTGAGTCTCAGGACTTTCCACTTGTGCCACAGCTTCGGAGGTGGCAGCCGGTGCTTGGTTACTTTCCTGCGCCACAGCCTTGGGGGCAAAGTAGCTGGCAGCAATTAGGATGGCAATGGTCAGAAATTTCATAGTTCTACTGTCATTAATTTTTTAAGAGCCAGATCATACTCCGATCTGCGGCGAAAGATAACTGCTCAGGCGCTTATTTTATCAGCATTACAGCGCTTTTAGGGCAGCACTTTTTTAAATGGTTTGACCTTTACGTTGGCATAGACGCCGGCTCCCACGTAGGGGTCTGCATCGGCCCAGCTCTGGGCGTCTTGCAAGTTATCAAATTCGGCAATCACCAGGCTGCCCGTAAAGCCGGCTTCTCCGGGGTCCTGATTATCGATCGCCGGGTGCGGGCCTGCCACTAACAGACGTCCCTGATCTTTTAATGTATGTAATCGGTCCAGGTGAGCGGGGCGCGCGGCCAGCCGCTTGGACAGGCTGTTGTCTATATCTTCGCTGATAATGGCATACCACATAACAAGCGGATTCCTTTTTTCTAGAGAGTAAAAGTCAGATTATTTTTGTTTCAGAATATCTTCAACCGACATGCCTGTCAGGCGGCTGATACCCCTAAACAGATAAAACATATCAGCGACCAGCACCAGGGTGGCCGGCAGGGCGATTACCGGAAAGCTCAGCGCGGTCATTTTGCCCAGTTGCTCGTTCCAGGCCACTGTACCCGGATCGGCGGTCAAGATAATTACCGCCAGCAGATAGTTGAGTATCGACGACAGCAAAAAAGACCCAGCCAAAATCCATGAGGCATTGACCAGCAATTTATCAAACGCAGCCTCGGAGTTGTTTTCCTGCAGTGCCTGGGTAATCTTTTTGGTTTCAAAGATATTGTCGTTTAGCAAAAAGGTGTGAATCAGCGGCTGCGATGTCTTCAGCGAAATCAGCGTGGCCAGGCCAATAATGGCTGGCACCGCAGCCTCTTTAATCGCAATGTAAATTACATCCAGCTCCATTAGGCTGATGCCCCCGGTCAGCCCGACACTGATAATGCCCAGAGCAGAGAAAGGGTTTAGCTTGCCGCGGTCCAACAGATACTGAGCGCCATAGACAATCGGAAATGCCAGAGCTACCACAATGGCCAGTTTAATACCCAGATACTCAGGGTCACTTAGCATAGTCAGAATTAACGGCGGAATAACCAGATTGCAGGCCAGACTTAGCAGCTGGTTTTCCTGTTTTTGGGTGGGCGGGCTATCGGCCAGGTCAGATGTTGATGAGTCTTGGTCTTGCATAGATATGCTGCGGGTCTCAGAGCTTTTAAGCATTGTAGCGGCTGGAGGTGAATTGTCGAGGAACCATGGATATTAATTTGCCCGTGCCACAACATGAGCAGAAGTCTTACTTCGTTTTTGCTCCATGCTGCGCCGATAAAATGGACAGGCTCCGGTTCATGATCTATTAATTTATATTAATTGAAAAATTTATTAGCTTTTCACTGTAACTTATTAATATATATAGAGATAGCTGCCCGTTATGAGCAATATTGATACAGGTTCGGATCGAATCGAAAAGGCTCAGGCAGAGCCGGAAATGGGTGACCTTCTGGTTGCCTACCTTAATCAACTAGGCGTTGAGTATGTATTTGGGGTCCCGGGTGGCGCTATAGAGCCTCTCTACAATGCCCTGGCTCGCAGCGAGCGCCGGGGCGGTGCGCGTGCAGTAGTAGCCCGCCATGAGACCGGCGCCGCCTTTATGGCCGATGGCTACGCTAGAAACACCGGCAAACTGGGTGTCTGCTGCTCAACTACCGGCCCCGGCGCCACCAATATGATTACTGGCGTAGCCTCAGCCTATGAAAACAATGTACCCATGCTGGCAATCACCGCGCAGACTGCTATTTCAACCTTTGGTAAAGGCGCTATCCAGGATTCCTCATGCACCGGCATCAATACAGTGGGCCTCTATCAGCATTGCACCAGGTACAATACCCTAATCTCCCACCCTGCCCAGTTCGAGCATAAACTTTCCGCTGCTATTATGTCTGCCATGGGTTCCCCAGCCGGGCCAGCCCATATCAGCGTGCCTCGAGATGTGATGGCGCTGCCGTCAATAAGTGGAGGCGCCAATTATCAACTCGATAAGTTATTGGATAGACCCGCTCTGATAGATAGTGCCGCGGTTAAACAGTTGCATAAAGAACTGGCGGACGCCAAAAAGGTAGTCTTTATAATTGGTGATGAAGCCTGCGATGCGATTGGCAGTATTCTAAGCCTGGCTGTCGAAATGAAAGCCGATATTGTGGTGACACCTCAGGGCAAGGGATTAGTAAGCCCCTATCATCCTCAATTTAAGGGAGTCTTTGGTTTTGCAGGGCATCTCTCTGCAAAGGCTGCACTCACAGATCCTAAAGTAGATTTAGTGCTTGCCGCTGGAGCTAGATTCGGAGAGTTTTCGAGCAATGCCTGGGATACTAAAACACTGCTCAACGGCAAGCTTGTGCATGTCGAATCCACTGAAGCCAATCTGACTAGAACACCGATGGCTAGACTGCATGTAAGAGGTTGTCTGGCAACAATCTTTGACCACATTGTTGACATGTTTGGAATAGATTGCAGTCACTATGTGAGAGCTGTTAACCCTCGCAATGTGAAAATTGATATTGGCGCCCGACATTTTGAGTTTGATGATGAAAAGAGTTACCGATCCAACACCACGCCCATAAAACCCCAGCGCGTGATGCGTGATCTGCCAAAGCTCTTTCCCGGCAATACTCGCTTCTTAGTTGATACTGGCAACAGCCTGGCGTGGGGTACACATTACTTACACCCCTACGATAGGCGTATGTCAGGCAAGAGGCCTGATCGCGGCGGCCTGTTCAGCGCATCAGTAGATTTCGCATCAATGGGCTGGGCCATAGGCAGTGCAATTGGCACTGCTCTGGCTGATCGAAACAGGGTTGTTGTTTGTATTACTGGGGATGGCAGTTGGTTGATGAGCGGTCAGGAACTCACGGTAGCGATTGAAGAGCAGTTGAAAGTAGTGTTTGTGATCATGAATGACAGCGCCTATGGCATGGTCAAGCATGGTCAGACGCTCACTGGGGCAGAGGCTACAGCTAACCAGTTAGCTGTGGTGGACTTTTCTGTGCTGGCCGAATCTATGGGAGCTCAGGCAGCGATAGTCGAGTCGCCCAAGGATCTAAATAATCTAGATATAAAAGCGATTTGTTGCAGGCGCGGGCCGACAGTGTTGGATATTCGGATTGACATCAATGAGGCGCCTCCTATAGGTCTTCGAACTAATGTGTTGCAGAGTGGATGAGTCCAGCTATTTCAGAAACGATTTCCACAAAGATATGGGATGAAAAGGCAGAGCCAGACAATCCCTTTGCAGCTGCCAGCTGTCATTGTTCTGGGTTCGATGTTTATGGTGATCTGTTAAATAACGCTAGCTACATAGATTATCTCTATTTGTTGTTTAAACTGGATCCCCCCAATCAAAATCAATCTAAGATTCTTGAAGCGCTTGCCATTGCACTAGCCAATCTTGGTCCCCGTGATCATGCGGTTAGGGCAGCCATGAATGCAGGTGTTGGTGGCTCCACTCATGCCTCTGCATTGATTGCAGCGCTCTCTGTAGGCGCGGGTAACTTGGGCGGGGCCAGAGAGGTTTTTTATGGCATAGAGTACTGGCAGACCTGTGGTCGCGAGATGGACAAGTGGCATAATTTGATCGCCAGTCCGCCAAAGCAGGCCCGACTGGATGTCTGGCTACCCATGGAGCACACACCAGGTTTTGATCCCAATGGCGTCACCTGTCCTACGCCAGTTATTCAAACTCTTGAATGCCTAGCTGATATAGATACAGCCGATCACCTCAAATGGTTACGAGATAATCGCACAACACTTGAATCTAAGGTTGGCTACCCATTGGCCTTTTCTGGTCTAGCAGCGGCAGCCTTTTACCAGCTCGATTTCCAGCCCGAGCAGGCAGAGATGCTATTTATGTTACTGCGCTTACCCGGAGCAGCGGTGCATGCTTTGGAGCAGGAAAAGTTAGGTTGGCGAAAATATCCATTTTTTACGAAGGGATTCAAAGTCACAGAGTGAATCAGCAACCATTATTAATGAGTTTTGTATGCCTCATCACAGTAAGTTAGAGAAATATGAAGATAATTGGCAAACGTCCATGGGTGGCTTGCTGCCCGACGGAAATGTTCTGCTGAGAGGGGAAAATATATTCACCGATCTAAGTGAGGATAGGTGGATGGAGTTTTTATTGTTTGCGGTGACCGGAAGGAAGGATGCCGGGTTAGCTCGTTTAATTGAAGCTGTCTGGATTATTTGTACCAGCTATCCAGATCCGCGAATTTGGAATAACCGAGTTGCCGCCTTGGCTGGGACTACAAGATCGACTGGGGTTCTGGCGACAGCTGGAGCATTGGCCGTTACCGAGGCTATGATTTATGGGGCCAGAGCGATTTTGGGAGCCTCTGACTTTCTTTACCGACTTGAAAATCGTCTTAATGAAAATGTCTGTCTAGACGAAATAGTGCTCGGTGAACTGAAACAGTTTAGAAATGTATATGGTTTTGGGCGACCAGTCTTAGCTGAGGACGAACGAGTAAAACCGATGATGGAATTCGCGCAGTCTCGAGGTTATGGGCAAGGAAAGTATATAAAGCTGGTTTTTGAGGTGGATGAGTTTTTTAAGCAATCTAGGTACAAGTATCGAGTCAATATCGCAGCAGTTACGGGTGGGCTTTTGGCCGATGAGGGAGTCAAGCCTCGCGAGTTCTATGATATGACGACTCTCGCATTTACGGGGGGATACATGCCCTGTTATGCAGATGCGGTAAACAAGCCTGAGGGCGCATTGTTTCCTATGCGGACTGATCACATTCAGTTCACTGGAGCCGCTAAGCAGAGAAAATGGAATGAAATTTTTGGAATGGGATGACAAATCATGAAAGTTTTTTTGAGTTGGTTCTTTGTTGTAATGCCCGCTGTAGCTTTTTCCGAACCCCAAATATCAGATCCTGATTTGGACGGGTTAGCCATATACGGTGATGAGGATTTTATCAGTATTGCGACTGGTGTGTCCCAGCCCATTGCAAAGGCTCCAGCAGTAGCCTCTGTTATAACAGCATTAGATATAAAGCGCTTGGGAGCTACTGATATAGATCAGGTACTTGAAACAGTACCAGGTTTGCATATTGCCAGAAGTACGATCTACAACCCGCTTTATAACTTTCGTGGGATTCACTCGGATTTTAATCCTCAGGTTTTGATGCTTATCAACGGTGTCCCTTTGAGTAATCTATTTCATGGCGATCGAAATTTAGTGTGGGGAGGTATGCCCGTCGAATCTATTTCCAGAATTGAGGTTATTCGAGGGCCAGGATCTGCACTCTATGGAGCCGATGCTTTTGCCGGAGTTATCAATATTGTTACCAAGGGATATAGTGAATTGGAAGAGTCCTCGGCGGGCGGTCGACTTGGCTCAAACCAGGCAGCAGACTTTTGGATATCTGGTGCGACCGTGACTGGGCAAGTAAAGCTCTCCGCTATGCTAGAACTTCATAAAACCAATGGTGGTAATGAGCTAGTTGTATCAGACGGTCAGTCGTTTCTTGATTTTGTAACTGGTACTGACGTCTCTAATGCTCCTGGGAATACTAACCTTGAGAGGGACAATATCGATTTGAGGCTAGAGGCTGAAACTGAACACCTAAGGGTTCGCCTTGGTGCTCAGGTTAGAAATGATTTTGGCGAGGGGGCCGGTGCTGCTCAATTGCTTAATAGCGAAAATAACTTTGAGAGTAAACGCTACAATATTGATATTACCTATGTGAAAAAGGATTTCTTTCCACGTATTGATTTAGAAGTCCAAGCGAGTCATTTCGATACTTCTCAGGAGGTGGAAGGTGATTTTGTTGTTTATCCCCCAGGCTCCACCGGACCCTTTCTAACGCCCACCGGCATACCTATCTTTGGCCCATTTCCCGATGGTGTGATTGGCAGTCCAGAGATTTTTGAAAACCACACCAGGGCGGGTTTTACCGCGAAATATGACGGTATCAGAAAACACGATATCAGCTTTGGCATGGGCTACTACCATGGTGAAATCGATAAGGTTACCGAAGAAAAGAACTTTGGTATTAACCCTGTGACGCTGCTGCCAATTTTGCCTGGCGACCCGGTGGTGGATGTCTCGGACACGCCCTATGTATTTCTCAATGAGGATCAGCGCGAGAACAACTACGTCTATGTGCAAGACGTGTGGCGCTTTGCCAATGACTGGGAGTTGACCGCCGGGTTGCGCTACGACGACTACTCTGATTTTGGCTCGACCACCAATCCGCGGCTGGCGCTGGTGTGGTCTACATCCTATCAGCTGACTACCAAGTTTCTCTATGGCGAAGCCTTTCGAGCGCCATCTTTTGCTCAGACCAGAGCCATTAACAACCCTCTGATTTTGGGTAATCTGGATCTTAAGCCAGAGGAGATTAAAAGCTATGAGCTGGCATTTGATTATCGCCCCAGTTACGACATTACGCTGAATATGAATTTTTTCTACTATGATTGGAATGACATTATTCAATTTATACCGGATAGCAATGGCAGTACCAGGACAGCGCAGAATGCCGGAGAGCAGCATGGTAAAGGGTTGGAGTTTGAAGCCAGATGGTCGATTACTGACAACTTCAAGTTGAGCGGTAACTTTGCCTGGCAGGATTCCTACGATGAGCTGGCGGGAGCTGATGCTGCCAATTCGCCGGAGAAGCAGCTGTATCTGCGCTCAGACTGGCAAATTAATGACCAGTGGCGCATCAATATGCAGGCTAATTGGGTGATGGATCGCAACAGAGTGATTGGCGATCTTCGCAACCCGGTAAAGGATTATCTATTGGTTGATATGAATATAAGAAACCAACTATCAGAGAAAATCGAGATTGCATTGATTGTTAATAATCTATTGGACGAGGACGCGTTTGAGCCCAGCCCAAATGCCATGCCAGTCCCGTTTATTCCCAACGATTTACCCCTGGCCGGGCGCAGCTTTTTGGGAGAGATTCGCTACAAGTTTTAACCCTGAGCACTATCTGGAGATAGGCGTATTAAAATTAAAGGACTAACAGGAGTTTGGCTGGTGGTTGCCATGACGGTGGTGCTGCAACCAGTCTGCTCAGCAGAGGCTGCAGCCGAGACCAGCTCTCCCGGAGCTCAGCTAGCCGTGGTATTTCCCCAAGTGCGGCAGCCTTTTCAAAAAGTCTACCAAACCATTGCCAAAGGTGCTGCCGAGGGCTTTGCCGGGCCCACCTCTGAAATTATTCTTGACGCCGACAAGCCAGCCACCGATCTGGAGTCGCGTATTGCTGACCATATGGTAGTAGCGCTGGGCGGCCGCGGTATCACCGAGCTACAGCCCATGACACTTGCCCACCCGCTGGTGGTGGGAGCGGTGAGTCGGCGTATTCCTCATGTCTATGGCATGAGCATGGTCCCAGAGGAATCATTGATAGTGACCAAGCTTCATGTTCTGGCGCCAGAAGTCCGGCGGGTATTTGTGATAGTGCGCAGCCATGACAATATTATTGATCTCAAATCGGCCCAGCTGGCGTTTAACCAGCTGGGTATTCAGTTGCATATTCATGAGGCAGAAGATCTGCGCGCTGCCGCTGGTATCTACCGCAAGGTAATTCGCAGCCTGGGCTCGGGAGATGCCGTATGGATTCCCTCTGGCGATCGCTTTGTGGGCAATGCGCTGCTATCAATTTTACTGCAGGCTTCCTGGAAGTCTGAATTTGTGGTGTTCTCATCCAATCCCACCCATGTCAAAAGGGGCGCGCTATTCTCAGTTTATCCAGATAATTTTCAGATGGGCGTGCGCCTGGGGGAGCTGGCCCGCAAGATTGCCGAGGGCGAGCAGCAGCAAGCTGGCATGGAGCCGCTGCAGTCTGTTTTTGTTACCCTCAATGAGCGAACCAGCAATCATCTTGGCATATTGCTAACCGACGATATGAAGGAACATATCGATCTGGTACTGCCAGCGCGGTGACAGATCATGCCTACCTTTAACAAAGGCTGGTTTGACCGGCTGCAATTTAGACATCAGCTCGGGGTGATTTTTGTGGTTGGCATCATAGTGCTAACCCTGATTACCTCCTTTGTGGTTAGCAAAGTATCCACCGCTATTATTACCAAACAGCAGATCCAGCAGGGTTTACAGGTTACCGAGTCGCTGGCCAGTCAGAGCGAGCTGGCACTGCTGTATCAGAGTGCCGAGTCAGCTCGGGATATTGCTGACAGCGCGATTAACTTTCCCGAAGTAAAGGGCATTAGAATTGAGACTGAAAAACGCGAAGAGCTCTACCAGCTGGGTGACCAGTATCCAGACACAGTATTTATTAGCGCTGATATACAGTCGCCAACCCTGATTGCCGAAAACAGCGGCTACTGGCTTTTCTCGGCACCGGTCAGGTCCACCCAAGACTACGATAACCAGCTCAATATACTGCCCGACGATATGGAGAGCTTTCTGCTGGGCCACATTACCGTACTGGTAGGCAAAGACACCCAGCTACTGATGCAGAAGGGTATTCTGCGCAGCAATCTGGCTATTTCCATTGGTCTGGCCGGTATTTTGCTGGTGCTAATACTTATGATTGCTCGCCGTATTACCAAGCCCATTGAGCAACTGTCCCAGACCATGAGGCGCGCCAAGACCGGCGACAGTTTGATCCGCGCCGAGATTGATGGCCCCAGCGATATCACCGATATGCAGGAGTCATTTAACAATATGATGGAGGTGCTGGAGCGCCGCCAGCACGAGCTGCACGACGCCATGCAGTCGGCTCTGGCTTCAGCAAAGGCCAAGGGCGAGTTTGCTGCCAATGTCACCCATGAGTTGCGCACCCCAATGAATGCAGTGTTGGGTATGCTTGACCTGCTGTTGACCATGGGCCTGACCGTCAAGCAGCAGGAATATGTAGAGACGGCCAAGTCCTCTGGTCATGCGTTATTGTCACTGATAGACGAGGTGCTAAATTTCTCTGAGGCAGATGCCGGCAAGATCAATATTATTAACCATGACTGCTGTGTTCACGAGACTCTGGATGATGTGGTGGGCCTGCTGGCCAACCAGGCCCTGAAAAAACAGATCGATATTGGTTATGCAGTGGCCCCAGAGGTTCCCAAAACCTTCAGTGCCGACAGTGGCCGTTTGCGCCAGGTGCTGATCAACCTGACGGGCAATGCCATTAAGTTTACCGATACCGGCGAGGTATCTATCTATGTCAGTGCAGTGCCAAGCGGCAACAGTAAACGTCCGATCTCACAGCTGCACTTCAGAGTGGTGGATACCGGTATAGGGATAGACAAAGAAGACCAAAAACGCATTTTTGAGGCCTTTACCCAGGTCGATGCCTCCACCACCAAACAGTATCCGGGTACAGGTTTGGGCCTAGCAATTTCCCGCCAGCTAGTAGAGTTAATGGGTGGCCATATCTCGGTATCCAGCAAACTTAGCAAAGGCAGTGAGTTTAGTTTTACCCTGCCCATAGTGACTATGGCTGAGCCGGTTATCGAGCCTGTCTACACTGAACTGCAGGGCCTTACTGCGCTATTTGTCAGCAAGGCCAAGGTAATGAGACTGTGCGCAGAGAATCGTCTCAGCGGTATGGGTCTCAATGTTATTACTGCGCGCTCCGGTCTGGAGGCCTTTAAGATTATTCGAGACAAGGACAGCAGTATCTGCGTGGATCTACTGTTTGTCGATGAAGATATGGTCGATATCAAGCTCCATGACTTTATAAGGATTATGTCCGAAGAGCCCAGATTTAATAACCGCCTGACTGTTATTTTAAGCAACCCCTGGGCCCCTGATACTCAGCTGGGCCAGCTGTCTCTGCCGCGTTTAAACAAGCCCCTAAAGTCAGACTCGTTTTTACAGGTGCTCAGTGGCACCCTGATCACCGAAGAGGTCGATCAACCCAAAACTAAACCCATGGTGGATATACAGCCCGACAGACCCTGCAAGGTATTGGTTGTAGATGATAATAAGGCCAATCAAAAGGTCGCAGTGGCCATGCTGGATAAACTGGGCTGTCTATCGCGGCTTGCCGAAAATGGCCGTCAGGCAGTGGAGTGTATTTTGCGCGAGCGTTTTGACCTAGTGCTGATGGACTGCAATATGCCGGTGATGAGCGGTTACGACGCTACCCGTCAGGTGCGCGTCTACGAGGCCGACAATGCCGGGACGCTGCCCATTATAGCCATGACCGCCAATAACTCCGATGCCGAGGCTGACAAATGTCGCGACGCCGGTATGAATGACTTTTTACCCAAGCCCCTGAGTCTGGCGGGTCTCCGAGAGCAGCTTGAAAAATGGGCGCATATTTCTGTCGACCAGATCCAGCGTGTTGCAGAGCCCGAGGGTGACTATGCCGACAAAGGCACCACAGCCACAGCTAAGCCCGATGCCAATTTAGCCGAGGCCACAGAAGCTGAAGCCCAGGATTGCACAGAGCCGTCTCTATTGGCTGAGCCCAGCGATCCAGGCACTGTGGCAGATAATGAGCGCTCCCCGCTAAGTTACGACATCAAGGTAATGGATGCCCTTAAAGATGCTGTGGGCGATGCTGTAGGCTCACTGATTGAGGCCTTTCAAGAGGATATGCTGATTTATCTGGAGAATCTCAACAGTGCAATCGACAGCGATGATGTGTCGCAGATCCGCCAGATCGCCCACACCATCAAGGGCAGTGCCTCCAACTTCGGAGCCTACGATCTGGTTAAACACAGTAAGGAGCTGGAGGACCGTGCCACTGCCAATAATATTGAGCATGCTGCCGATTATGCGCAGCGCATTGGTCAGGCCTTTGACGCCGTCAGTATCGACCTGCAACAAGAAACGTCGCTGATCGATCATATGGACAGAGTGAGCGTCAATCCGCAGAAGCAGAGTTACCGCATACTGGTGGTCGACGACGATCGTTCCATTCGCCTGTTGCTGGTCAATGCTTTTCGCCGCGAAGAATACCAGCTGGAAGAGGCGGCCAACGGCTCCCAGGCCATCGAAGTCTGTCAGCGTCGCATGCCTGATTTAATACTGATGGATGCGGTGATGCCAGAGATGGATGGCTTTGATGCCTGCAAAGCTATCCGCGAGACGCCCAATGGCGCCGATATCCCTGTACTGATGATCACTGGTCTGGAAGATGAAAACTCTATTGTCCGTGCCTTCTCCTCTGGCGCCACCGACTATATTTCCAAGCCAATTAATTTTTCGGTAATGAAGCAGCGAGTCGCGCGACTGATCAAAGCCAACAAAGCCGAAAAGCATGTTAAACAACTGGCCTATCACGATCCATTGACCAGTCTGCCCAATCGCGCCAATCTGATGCAGCATCTGCGTCTGGTGGTAGAGCAGGCAGCGGCAGAGGGCGGCAAGTTTGCCATTCTATTTCTCGATCTGGACCGCTTTAAAATGATCAACGACACCATGGGGCACGACGTGGGTGACCTGTTATTAAAGGCAGTGGCAGACCGCATCCGCAACTGTGTTCGCGATCAGGACTTTATCGCTCGACTGGGCGGTGACGAATTTACGTTGGTGTTGGAAAACATCACTGGGGCAGATACAGCCGCCAAGGTAGCAGAGAAAATCTGCCACTCCCTCAATCAGCCCTTTGTATTTATGCGCAAAAAGATGTTTGTCACCACCAGTATTGGCATTTCCATCTTCCCCGAC
>JAYPYO010000004.1:0-22842 GCA_038135995.1 Porticoccaceae bacterium | reverse complement strand
AGGCTATAGAGCGCGATGAGCTGGTACTGTTTTACCAGCCTAAGATTGACTTTAAAACCGGTGTCCTGACCGGAGCCGAGGCCCTGGTGCGCTGGGAGCATCCAGAGGAGGGGGTGATAGCTCCCAATGTATTTATCCCCCTGGCCGAAGAGAGTGGCCTGATCAACAAACTCAGCGACTGGGTGCTGGAAGAGGGTGCCCGCCAGTTAAAACGCTGGATCGACAGGGGTCACGACCTGACCTTGGCCCTCAACCTGTCGGTCAAAGACCTGATGGCTGAGGATCTGCACAGTCAGCTTAAGAGCTTAATGCAGCGCAACCAGTTACCAAAGGATGTACTAGAGATAGAGATCACCGAGAGCACATTGATGAGCCATCCAGAGTTGATGAGTACCGAGCTGGTCAAAATCAAAGACCTGGGTATATCTGTAGCTATTGATGACTTTGGCAGCGGCTACTCATCTCTAAACTACCTAAAACGGCTGCCGGTCGATGTGCTTAAAATCGACCGCACCTTTATTCAGGATATAGAGACCGATCCCAGCGACAGCGCCATAGTCGCCGGCATTATTGCTCTGGCTGAAACCCTGAATATGGAGACCGTGGCTGAGGGTGTAGAAAATGAAGGCCAGCGCAGTATTTTGAAAAAGCTCGGCTGCAACAGCTTTCAGGGCTATCTGGTGGCCAAACCTCAGCCCGCAGAGCAGTTTGAGCAAGAGTTTTTAATCAACAATAAAACCGCCCTAAAGGATAGCCAATAAGCATTCAACCTGTGTGATAATGCGCACCGAATCTTGGTCAGCATTGTTAGAGAGCAGTATGAGTCAGTATTTTTCTATCCACCCAGATAACCCCCAGCAGCGTCTTATTGCCCAGGCAGCAGAGATTGTTCGTCGCGGAGGTGTGATTGTCTACCCCACAGATTCAGTTTATGCCCTGGGCTGCCATATTGGCGACAAGCAGGCTCTGGAGCGTATTCGCAGCATCCGTCAGGTCGACAAGCACCACAACTTTACCCTGATGTGCCGCGACCTGTCCGAGCTGGCCAACTATGCCCGGGTGGATAATAGCGACTTCCGTATTCTTAAGGCCAGCACGCCCGGGGCCTATACCTTTATCCTGACGGCCACCTCAGAGGTGCCTAAGCGGCTCATGCACCCCAAGCGTAAAACCATTGGTATACGTGTGCCAGACAGCCCCATCGCTCAGGCTCTACTCGCTGAGCTGGGTGAGCCGATGATGAGCGTTACCCTGATAATGCCCAACGATGAATACCCTATGACCGACCCCTACGATATACGCCAAACTCTAGACAGTCAGGTCGATGCCATTATTGATGGCGGTTACTGTGGCCTGGAGCCCACCACCGTGGTGGACATGACCGGCGACCAGCCACAGATGACCCGTCAGGGTATGGGTGATTTTTCACTTATCTGATTTTGGTGATGTTCACGGACCATATTGCGGTTATACTCTGCAGCTGAATACTGATGGGATATCAAGTGTCTAGCGAAGTTACTCCAATAGATGATCTGCAGCCTGCAGAGCACAGCGCCGAAACCTCTCCCCAAGAAGCCTCTGCGGCGACTCCGCGTCCCCAGCAAGAGGAGATGCCCTTTGCTGTTGTGCAGGGCAAAGAGCTCACGGTGCTGCCCAAAGATCTATATATCCCGCCAGATGCTCTGGAGGTGATTCTAGAGGCCTTTGAGGGCCCTCTGGACCTGCTGCTGTACCTGATCCGCCGCCAAAACCTGGATATTCTGGAAATCAATGTCGCCGAGATTACCCGTCAATATATGGGTTATATCGAGCTAATGACCTCCATTCAGCTGGAGTTGGCCGCTGAATATCTGGTTATGGCCGCCATGCTGGCTGAGATTAAATCGCGCATGCTGCTGCCCCGGCAGCCAGTCGATGAGGAAGACGAGGGCGATCCGCGAGCCGAACTAATTCGTCGCCTGCAAGAGTACGAGCGCTTTAAAATCGCCGCCGAAGATGTCGATGAGATGCCGCGCATGGGTCGCGATATTCACCAGGCCAGTGCCGAGGCGCCAGACCGCGAGCAACAGCGCCCCCACGCAGACGTGCATATGCGCGAAATTCTGGCGGCCCTGGCCGATGTGCTGCGCCGCGCCGAGATGTTTGAAAGCCACCAGGTCGAGCTAGAAAAGCTCTCCACCCGGGAGCGCATGACCCAGGTATTGGAGAATATCAGCGGTCAGCAGTTTGTGCCCTTTGTCAGCCTGTTTAAAGAAGAAGAGGGGCGCCTGGGCGTGGTGGTCACCTTCCTGGCCATTATGGAATTAATTAAAGAGTCATTAGTTGAGATTGTGCAGAGCGAATCTTTTGGTCCAATACACGTAAAAGCAAGAACATCATGAACCCAGATCTAATCAGAAAAATTATCGAAGGCGCACTGCTGGCAGCAGGCAAACCCCTGGATATCGGCAAACTGGAAAACCTGTTTGAAGACGAAGAGCGGCCGCCGCGAGATCAGATTAGAGCAGCTCTCGAAGAGATTGAGGGAGACTGCAGAGACCGGGGCTTTGAGCTAAAGCAGGTGGCTAGCGGCTACCGTTTTCAGGTGCGCCAGGAGCTGTCTACCTGGGTTAATCGCCTGTGGGAAGAGAAGCCCAAGCGTTACTCCCGCGCCATGTTGGAGACATTGTCTCTGATTGCCTATCGCCAGCCCCTGACTCGCGGTGATATTGAGTTGGTGCGCGGCGTGGCCGTAAGCTCAGATATTATTAAAACCCTGCAAGAGCGCGACTGGGTGCGCGTGGTTGGCTACCGTGACGTACCGGGCAAACCAGCGCTGTATGCCACCACCAAAGGTTTTCTCGATTACTTTAATCTCAAGAGTCTGGAGCATCTGCCAGCGCTGGGCGAAATAAAAGATCTCGCCGAGCTGGACCCGGAGCTGGAGCTGAGTCTGGGTGATACATCTGAGGGCGAGGGCACAGCAGCTGCTGTTCCCCAGGCTGCCAATGATGAATTTGAGCTCGATCAGCAGGTCGATGGTGTCGCCGCTGAACCTGATGCACAATCAGAAGTACAAATAGACGCAGAGATAGAAAGCCCAGACGATCAGTCAGCAAACAGGGATAGCGCACCAACTCATGAGTGAAAAACTTCAAAAAGTACTGGCCACTGCAGGTCTGGGCTCGCGCCGCGAGCTGGAGAAATGGATCTCGGCCGGCCGTGTCTCTGTCAATGGCTCCATTGCCAAGCTGGGTGATCGCGCCGAGCCCCAGGACCGCATTATGGTCGATGGCCGCGCCGTTAAAATAGTGACCGACGATAGCCCCAGAGTGCTGATGTACAGCAAGCCGGAGGGCGAGGTCAGCACCACCTCTGATCCAGAGGGTCGGCCCACGGTTTTTGATAAGTTGCCCAGATTAAATCGCGGTCGCTGGATCGCTATCGGCCGCCTGGATATTAATACCAGTGGTCTGCTGCTGTTTACCAATCACGGTGAGCTGGCCAACCGCCTGATGCACCCATCCTACGAGGTGAAACGGGAATATATGGCGCGTATCCACGGTGAAGTGGACGAAGCTATGATCAATCGCCTGACCGAAGGGGTGATTCTGGATGATGGTCTGGCCAAGTTTCAGACCGTTAAGGCCCAGCATGCGCGCAGTGCTGACGAGCGTGCCGGCAGCAATAACTGGTTTAGGGTTATTTTGGCCGAGGGCCGCACCCGCGAGGTGCGCCGGCTGTGGGAATCTCAGGGTGTGGAAGTCAATCGCCTCAAGCGCATCAGCTATGGCCCCATCGAGCTGCCGTCCATTGTGCGTCGCTCGGAGTTTATTGAGCTGGACCCCAAGCAGGTAATCTCGCTATTTCGCGCTGTGGCGCTCAAGCCACCCAGATTTAGCGAAAAGAATGTCTATCGGGATATTCGCCAGCGCAAAGAGCGCAAGCTGCGCGCCCGTGGGGATACCAGTAGGCGCTAAAGAGCTGTAAAGGCTTATCTAATCTGGGCGTCGATAGACTGGCCATTGACGCCGGCGCTGTCAGGCCCCAGCAGGTACAGATAGGCCGGCATAATATCTTCACCGGTTTTCAGGCTATTGGGGTTTTCCGCGGGGAACGCCTGAGCGCGCATCTGAGTTCTGGTGCCGCCCGGATTAATCGCATTCACACGCATAGATCCAAGCCCCTCTACCTCCGCAGCCCAGGTCTGCATCATGCCTTCAGTGGCAAATTTGGACACCGCATAGGCGCCCCAGAAGGCGCGGCCCTGGCGGCCCACGCTGGACGTTGTAAACACAATGGAGGCATCTGCAGACTTCTCCAGCACAGGCATCAGCGCCTGAGTCATTTTGAACTGGGCTGTCACATTGACCTGCAGTACTTTGTCCCAGACATCTTGCCGGTAGTTGCTCAGCGGGGTGCGCTGGCCCAGTATGGCGGCATTGTGCAGCAGACCATCCAGGCGACCAAACTGCTGGTCAATATTCACCGCCAGCTCGTCGTAGTCTTCCCCGGTGGCGCCCTCCAAATCCACTGGATAAATCACTGGCTGTGGACCGCCAGCGGCAACTATCTGATCAAATACCTGCTCCAGTTTAGCCACAGTTCTGCCCGCCAGAATAACTTTGGCGCCCAGCGCAGCAATACCAAGAGCCGCAGCCTTGCCTATGCCATCTCCGGCACCGGTAATCAAAATAATGCGATCTTGCAGCAGAGTGGGACTGGCCTGATAGGCGATAATTTGTTCGGGGCTGAGCACAGGGTTTTCCTTAAATAAGCATTAAAACAGTTAAAATAGCAGCGAATACAGATTGCGAGACTGTTGCACAACCCAGTCGGCGTTCCAGTTAAGAATATCTTCGTCGGCCTCAATATAGCCCCAGCCGGCGGCAATGGTGCCCATGCCTGCGGCACGGCCAGCATCTATATCGCGCACATGGTCGCCCACATAGAGGCAGTTGGCCGGAGCAATATCAATCTGGCTGCAGGCCAGATACATGGCCTCGGGGTCCGGTTTGGGCTGGGCCACATGATCTGGGCAGATTACCGTGGCGGCATCGGCCATCAGGCCAAGCTGGGTCAGTGCTGGCTCGGTATATTTCCAGGGCTTATTAGTCACAATACCCCAGGGAATATTGCGCGCAGCACATTCATCCAGCACCTGTTGCAAACCGCTAAACAGTGCGGTTTTGTCGGCCAGATTGCCATAGTACAGCTCCAGAAACTCCTCTCTTAGAGGCTCAAAATCCGGATGGTCCTGCCGCATACCAAAACCCTGTTCAATAATGCCCACAGAGCCATTGGTCACGCAGCTGCGAATTATATGGTCGTCCATAGGCTCGCGACCATGGAGGCGCAGCTGGGTTTTTAGGGCAGTAATAAAGTCCGGCGCCGTATCCAGCAAGGTACCATCTAAATCAAATAACAGAGCGTCAAAGTTAAGCATGGTTTAGACGGGCTTCCTGGCGCAGATCATATAGTTAACATCTACATCACGCTCATCGAGCTTATAGGTCTTTGTGATGGGGTTGTAGAGCAAACCGGTCATCTGGTCTATGTCCAGACCGGCATCGCGGATCCACTGTCCCAGCTCTGAGGGGCGAATAAACTTGCTGTACTCGTGGGTGCCCCTGGGCAGCATGCGCAGCACATATTCCACACCAATAATCGCCAGCAGGTAGGCTTTTGGGTTGCGGTTAATAGTAGAGAAAAACAGCGTGCCCCCGGGTTTGGTCATGGCGGCGCAGGCGGCTACCACTGAGCTGGGATCGGGCACATGCTCCAGCATCTCCAGACAGGTCACAGTATCAAAGACTTCAGCATGGCTGCCGGCATAGTCCTCGGCAGTGGACTGCTCATAGGTCACGCTGACCCCAGACTCCAGGCTGTGCAGGTTGCCGACCGCAAGCGGTGCCTCGCCCATATCAATACCGGTTACATTGGCGCCCCGCTGGGCCAGGGCTTCACAGAGAATGCCGCCGCCACAGCCGACATCGAGAATCTTTTTCTCAGCCACAGGTGCCAGAGCGTCAATCCAGTTGGCGCGCAGCGGGTTAATATCGTGCAGTGGCTTAAACTCACTATTTCTGTCCCACCAGCGGCTGGCCAGTTCTTCGAACTTGCGAATTTCGTTGGGGTCCACATTTTGCGTTTTAGACATGCTTGTTTTCCGGGTTAAAAAGGTTGGCTAGCTAGAGATTTTGTTACGCCAGTCGCCAGCGCTCTGGATCAGGCTCTGCTGGTTAAGGGTTATCAGCTCAGAGTCATGCAGCAGAGACTTGCCCGCTACCCAGCTGTGGCTAACTCTGTGTCCCATATTGGTATACACCAGCTGGGATTGGGGATTATACAGGGGTTGCTGAGGGATAGAATCCATTTTAACGGCAATTATATCCGCCGATTTGCCGGCTTCCAGGCTGCCAATCTCATGGTCCCAACCCAGCGCCCTGGCACCATTAATGGTGGCCATACGCAGTGCGGCATGGGCGTCCAATGTGGTGGGGTCGCCCGATACTGCCTTGGCCAGCATGGCCGCGGTCTTTAGCTCGCCAAATAGATCCAAGTCATTATTGCTGGCGGCACCATCTGTGCCTATGGCTACATTGATACCAGCATGCATTAACTGGCCCACCGGGCAAAAGCCGCTGGCCAGTTTTAGGTTGGACTCGGGGCAGTGCACCACATGGCAGTTGTGGTCCTGCACTAGCTGGATGTCATCGCTGGTTATCTGGGTCATATGCACCAGCTGAGTTTGAGGCAATAACAGCCCCAGATTCCTGAGGCGCTCAAGTGGGCGACAGCCATACTGGTCCATCGACTCAGTGACTTCGTCGGCGGTTTCATGGCAGTGAATATGGATCGGCATATCCAGCTCATTGGCGTAGGTACTTATTACCTGCATGGCGTCGTCCGATACCGAGTAGGGGGCATGGGGGGCGCAGGCAATTTTAATCAGCGAGTGGCCGCTGTATTTATCATTTAGCCGCAGCCCTTTGTGAATATAGTCATTGGCATCTTTGCCATAAGCGCTGGCAAAATCCAGCACGGTAAAGCCAATCTGGCAGCGCATGCCGGTGTCGCGGACTGCCTCGGCAATAGCCTCATCAAAAAAGTACATATCGGCAAAGCAGGTAGTACCGCTGGCAATCATTTCGGCCATGGCCAGTCTGGTGCCATCGGCGACAAATTCTTCGCTGACATGACGGGCCTCGGCGGGCCAGATATGTTTTTCCAGCCAGGGCCGCAGAGCCAGATCGTCGGCATAGCCGCGCAGCAGACTCATGGCGGCATGGCCATGGGCATTGACCAGCCCTGGCATCACCACATGGTTGTCCAATATCTCAGTTTTGGCGGCGTCAAAGCGCTTATTGGCCTCGGCCTGGGGATAGATGCCGATGATTTTTTCATCGTCCACTGCCAGCGAGCAGTGCTCTAATATTTGGTTCTCTGGAACTATGGGAATAATCCATCTGCAATGGATTAACAGGTCTATTTTTGAGGCTTGCATGATCACTCCTGAGTGTTGATTTGGAGTATACCGAGTTTTTTCTGCGGTTTAAGAGTTATAGGCGCTTTAGCGGCAATAAAAGGGAGAAAAACCCTGCTTATCTATGCTAAAATCTGACCCTTAAAATAGCTGTTAAAAAGTACAATAAAATCAGGGAATAATCGTACATTATGGGTGATTTAGCTAAGGAAATTGTTCCGGTTAATATCGAGGACGAGCTCAAGCAGTCCTATCTTGACTACGCCATGAGTGTGATCGTCGGCAGGGCACTGCCCGATGTGCGCGACGGCTTAAAGCCAGTGCACCGGCGAGTACTTTTCGCCATGAGCGAGCTCAACAACGACTGGAACAAGGCCTACAAGAAATCTGCCCGCGTAGTGGGTGATGTCATTGGTAAATACCACCCTCACGGCGACTCCGCAGTTTACGAGACCATAGTGCGTATGGCTCAGCCATTCTCCCTGCGCTATATGCTGGTTGATGGTCAGGGTAACTTCGGTTCTATCGATGGTGACTCGGCGGCGGCCATGCGATACACCGAAATCCGCATGACCAAGATTGCCCATGCGCTGCTTGAAGACTTAGAGAAAGACACGGTCGACTTTGTCCCCAACTACGACGAGACCGAACAGATTCCTATGGTGATGCCAACCCGCATCCCCAACCTGCTGGTTAATGGCTCCTCCGGTATTGCTGTGGGCATGGCCACCAATATTCCGCCTCACAACCTCGGCGAGGTTGTCAGAGGCTGTCTGGCGCTTATAGATAACGCAGAAATTACTGTTGATGAGCTGATGGAATATATCCCCGGCCCAGATTTCCCCACAGGGGCTATTATCAATGGTAAAGCCGGTATAGTGCAGGCCTACAGAACGGGCCGCGGCCGCATCTATGTGCGGGCCAAGGCCGATATCGAGGTCGATGACAAGACCAAACGCGAAACCATTATTATTTCCGAGATTCCCTACCAGCTTAACAAGGCGCGCCTGATTGAGCGCATTGCCGAGCTGGTCAAAGAGAAAAAAATCGAAGGTATCTCCGAGCTGCGCGATGAGTCAGACAAAGACGGCCTGCGCGTAGTCATCGAGCTCAAGCGTGGCGAGCTGGGTGAGGTAGTGCTCAATAACCTCTATGCCCAGACCCAGCTGCAGTCAGTATTTGGTATCAATGTGGTAGCCCTGGTCGACGGCCAGCCCAAGATTCTCAATCTCAAAGAAATGCTCGAAGCCTTTGTGCGCCATCGCCGGGAGGTGGTGACCCGCAGAACCATCTATCTGCTGCGCAAAGCCCGCGAGCGCGCCCACACCTTGGAAGGCTTTGCCATTGCGCTGGCCAATATCGATGAGATTATCCAGCTGATTAAAGAGTCCTCAACGCCAGCAGATGCCCGCGAGGCACTGATAGCCAAGGGCTGGGATCCCGGCTCTGTGGTGGCCATGCTGGAGCGCGCCGGGCCAGAGGCAACCCGTCCAGAATGGCTGGAAGAGCAGTTTGGACTGCGTGACGGCAAGTACTTTTTGTCGCCAGAGCAGGCCAAAGATATTCTCGAGCTACGTCTGCACCGCCTGACCGGTATGGAGCACGACAAAATTATCGAGGAGTTTGCCGTCAAGCTGGAAGAGATTGCTGACTACCAGGATATTCTGGGTGACCTCAACCGTCTGATGTCGGTTATTCGCGAAGAGCTGGAGACCGTAGTCGAAGAGTTTGGTGACGAGCGCCGCAGCGAAATTGTTGAATCCCAGCACGACCTGACCGTAGAAGACCTGATTACCGAAGAAGACCGCGTGGTGACCATCTCCCACGGCGGCTACGCCAAAACCCAGCCCCTGTCAGACTACCAGGCCCAGCGCCGCGGCGGCATGGGTAAGTCGGCAACAGCGGTCAAAGACGAAGATTTTGTTGAGCATCTGCTGGTGGCCAGCACCCATGCCACCATTCTGTGCTTTACCAATTTGGGTAAGGTTTATTGGCTCAAGGTTTACCAGATACCTGTGGCCGGCCGCAATTCCCGCGGTCGCCCAGTGGTCAATCTGCTGCCGCTGGACGAGGGCGAGCGTATTAGCTCCATTCTGCCGGTAGAAGAGTACAGCGAAGACAAGTTTGTGATTATGGCCACCGCCAACGGCACAGTTAAAAAGACCAGCCTCGATCAGTACTCCCGTCCGCGCAGCGTAGGCCTGCGCGCCGTAGATCTGGTTGAGGGTGATCAGCTGGTGGGCACAGCGATTATCGACGACAACAGCGATGTCATGCTGCTGAGCTCCGAAGGCAAGGCCGTGCGCTTTGCCAGCACCGACGCCCGCGCCATGGGTCGTGTGTCCAAAGGTGTGCGTGGTATGCGCCTGCCTGAGGAGCACAGAGTTATCTCCATGGTGATTCCAGAGCAGGACGGCTTCCTGCTCACCGTGTGCGAAAACGGCTACGGCAAGCGCACCATCGTCGATGAGTTCCCCACCAAGGGTCGCGGCGGTAAAGGTATGATTGCCATCCAGGCCAGCGAGCGCAATGGACCTCTAGTGGGCGCCACTCAGCTATTTGCCGGTGACGAAATTATGCTCATCTCCGACCAGGGCACCATGGTGCGCACCAGAGGTGATGAGGTGTCAGTAGTAGGGCGCAACACTCAGGGTGTGCGTATTATCCGCCTCAAAGAAAACGAAAACCTGGTCAGCCTGGCGCGTATTGCCGAGCCCGAGGAAGAAGAGCTTATCGAGGGTGATGAAGGCGAAGCCACAGAAGCAGACGCTAAGGAATAGGTCTAAACCATGTCTAAGGAAAACCCCTTACTGGGGCTAAGAGATAAGATTGACGCTTTAGACCTGCAGATTATGCAGGCCATCAGCGAGCGAGCCCGCTGTGCCCAGCAGGTTGCCGAGGTCAAAAAAGACCAGGGTGACGTGGCGTACTACAAGCCCGAGCGCGAAGCTCAGGTACTGCGCCATATTATGGAAAAAAATGCAGGCCCTCTCGACAATGAAGAGATGGCGCGGCTATTTCGACAGATCATGTCCGCCTGCCTGGCGCTGGAACAGCCCATCAGGGTGGCATTTTTGGGCCCCGAAGGCACCTTTACCCAGGAGGCAGCGCTCAAGCATTTTGGCGACTCCGCCATCAGTGTGCCCCAGTCGGCTATAGACGAGGTGTTTCGCGAAGTGCTGGCCGGCGCCTGCAACTATGGCGTGGTACCAGTCGAGAACAGCACCGAGGGCGTGATCAGTCACACTCTCGACAGTTTTATGGACTCCTCACTGAAAATCTGTGGCGAAGTAGAACTTCGTATTCACCAGCACTTTATGATCGGCCCCAACACCAATAAAGACAGCGTGACCAGAGTTTATTCCCACGCCCAGTCTCTGGCCCAGTGTCGCCAGTGGCTCAACTCCAACTACCCCAATATAGAGCGAGTTGCAGTCAGCAGTAATGCCGAGGCTGCCAAGCGTGTGCAGGGTGAGTGGAACTCAGCGGCCATTGCCGGTGATATGGCCAGCGAGCTATACAGCCTGGAAAAGATGTGGGAAAAAATTGAAGATCGCCCCGACAACAGCACCAGATTCCTGATTATTGGTCGCGAGGCCGTGCCGCGCAGTGGCGATGACAGAACCTCAGTGGTGGTCTCAGTGCACAACAAGCCAGGTGCACTGCACGACCTGCTCGAGCCATTCCGTCGCTTCAATGTGGATATGACCCGGCTGGAGTCGCGGCCCTCGCGCAACAGCAAATGGTCCTATGTATTCTTTATCGACCTGGTGGGTCATATCGAAGACCAGCCAGTGGCCGATGTGCTTGAAGAGCTCAGTACCTCAGTGGCCGAGCTTAAGATTCTCGGTTCTTACCCGCGCGCCGTACTCTAGCGCGCTGGTATTAACCTCGCTAAATTAAATAACCCGGTGCCCCATGCCATCAGATGTTACATCGTCCAAGCCGACTATTAATCGCCTAGTGGTGATTGGTCTGGGCCTTATCGGTTCCAGTCTGGCTGCTGTGGCGCGCAAAAATGGCCTGGCCCGGCAGGTAGTGGGTATCTCCAGACGAGAATCCACCCTCGAGATAGCATTGCAAATGGAGGTTGTCGACCGCGTCGAGCCCAGCCTGGCCGCTATTGCCCCCGAACTGGGCGCCGGTGATCTGGTAGTGATTGGCGTGCCCACATTGACCGTACCCGCGGTGCTGCAAGACTGTTTTGAGCAGCTGTCGGCCGATGTCAGCATCACTGATGTGGCCAGTGTTAAGGGTTCAGTGGTGGAAGCCGCCAAAGCTATTTACACTACTATGCCAGCACAGCTGGTGCCCGGGCACCCCATCGCAGGATCAGAAAAGAGCGGTGTTACCGCTGCTAACAGCGAGCTGTTTGTCGACCACAGAATTATCCTCACACCCAATCAAGCCACAGGGGCAGAGCACCTTAAGCTGGTGTCCGACCTCTGGACTGCCTGCGGCGCTATAGTCTCGACCATGGATGTGCAGGAGCATGATGAAATACTGGCTGCCACCAGCCATTTGCCCCATTTTCTGGCCTACTCTCTGGTCGACACATTGGCCGCCATGGGCGATAACCGCGAGATCTTTCGCTATGCCGCCGGTGGCTTCCGCGACTTTACCCGCATCGCCGCCAGTGATCCGGTGATGTGGCGCGATATAGCCCTGGCCAATCGCGATGCGATTTTGACCATTCTCGACCAGGTGATGGACAACTTTAAAGAGATGCGCAGGGCCATCGAAACTGGCGACCAGGACTTCCTGATGGGCAGCTTTACCCGCGCCCGAGACGCGCGCAATCACTTTGGCAAAATACTTGAAAGCAAGACAAAAACTGGAATACAGAGCCCCATGACAGAAAAAACCATCAACTACGCAGTCTCACCCGGCGGCAATGCCCAGGGCGATCTGCGTGTTCCCGGCGACAAATCCATGTCCCACCGCTCCATCATGCTTGGCTCACTGGCTGAGGGCATGACCGAGGTCAGCGGATTTTTAGAGGGCGAAGACAGCCTGGCAACATTGCAATCCTTCCGCGATATGGGGGTGCAGATCGAGGGCCCAGATCAGGGTCGCGTAGTGATTCACGGCGTTGGCCTGCATGGCTTAAAAGCCCCGGCCCAACCCCTTTATCTGGGCAATTCAGGCACCTCAATACGTCTGCTGAGCGGCCTGCTGGCGGGCCAGAGCTTTGATACAGAGCTCACTGGTGATGCATCGCTCTCTGGTCGTCCCATGGGTCGAGTAGCTGATCCGCTGCGCGAGATGGGTGCGGCTATAGAAACCGCCGAGGGCGGCCGTCCGCCACTTAAAATCAAAGGCGGCCAGAGCCTAAAGCCCATCGATTACCAGATGCCCATGGCCAGTGCCCAGGTTAAGTCCTGTGTGCTGTTAGCCGGTCTCTACACCGAGGGTCAAACCTCAGTGGTTGAGCCAGCACCCACCCGCGACCATACCGAGCGCATGCTGCGTGGCTTTGGCTACGATGTCACCACCCAGGGCAACAAAGCTTCTCTCAGTGGCGGTGGCAGCCTTAAGGCCAGCCGCATTGATGTGCCCGCCGATATTTCTTCAGCGGCATTTTTTATGGTGGCCGCAGCCATAGTGCCAGGCTCAGATATCATTCTGCGCCATGTAGGGGTTAACCCCACCAGAGTGGGGGTGATTAATATTCTGCGCGCCATGGGTACCAGCATTGAGCTGAGCAATGAGATCGAAGTGGGCGGTGAGCCCGTAGCCGATATTCGCGTGCGTTACGGCGCGCTCAAGGGCATTGAGATTCCCGAAGATCAGGTGCCTCTGGCCATTGACGAGTTCCCCGTGCTGTTTATTGCCGCCGCCTGTGCCCAGGGCACCACAGTGCTTACCGGCGCCGAGGAGCTGCGGGTTAAAGAGAGCGACCGCATTCAAAGCATGGCCGATGGCCTGATTACCCTGGGCATTGATGCCCAGCCCACAGCCGACGGTATTCGCATTGTTGGCGGCCAGATTGGCTCTGGCGAAGTGTACAGCCACCATGATCACCGTATTGCTATGGCCTTTACCATAGCGGCGCTGCGCGCCAGTGGCGATATTTTGGTTCATGAGGCCAATAATGTGGCCACCTCTTTCCCCAACTTTGTGGGCCTGGCCCAGCAGATAGGCATTAATCTTAAGGTTACCCAGTCGCAAGCTAGCGACTGACAGGGCATAAAATGATAGCCATTATTACAGTAGACGGCCCCAGCGGCGCTGGCAAAGGTACAGTGAGCCGCGGGCTGGCCAATAAACTGGGGTTCCACTATCTGGACAGCGGCGCGCTCTATCGCCTGCTGGGCCTGGCGGCTCAGCGCCATCGCGTGGCGCTGGATAACGACAGTGCACTGAGTGCGCTGGCGGCGCATATGGATATCGACTTTCACACCCAGGACGACGGCAGCCTCAAAATCGTACTTGAGGGAGAGGACGTCAGCCAGGAGCTGCGCACCGAAAACACCGGTGCAATGGCCTCCCAGGTGGCTGCCCATCCAGAGGTGCGCACCGCACTGTTTGACCGCCAGCGCCAGTTTGCCAAAGCGCCCGGTCTGATTGCCGATGGCCGCGATATGGGCACCGTGGTTTTCCCCGAGGCGCCACTTAAAATTTACCTCACCGCCAGCATTGAAGAGCGCGCCCAGCGTCGCTACAAAGAGTTGCTAGATAAGGGCGAAAATGTTAGTCTGCGCGCCCTCGAAGAGCAGGTACGCTCACGAGATGAACGAGATATGAACCGAGATGCGTCGCCTCTGCTTCCCGCCGAGGATGCCATTGAGCTAGACACCTCCGAATTATCTATTCAAGAAGTGATGGATACAGTGCTAAACCTGGTGTACCTGAAGGGTTTGGTCAAAGTTATCGATCAGTAACGGACTTACAAAACCGGGCTCTGCCACAATCGCCAGCATATATTGTTGCAAGCCTTTATTTTAACTGACCCGCGTAAACTGGCCACGCGGAAAAAAGAGCGCAGCCCATGCTGTGTCTCTGTCAATACTTAGGTATTTCCCATGAGCGAAAATTTCGCAGATCTATTTGAAGAAAGTTTACAAACCGTAGAAATGAACCCCGGCGCCATTATTACTGGCGTAATTATCGATGTAGATAAAGACTGGGTAACGGTACATGCTGGTTTGAAGTCTGAAGGCGTCATCCCCGCTGATCAATTTTACAACGAGAAAGGTGAGCTGGAAGTTGCAGTAGGCGACGAAGTTCAGGTTGCCCTGGAAGCTGTTGAAGACGGTTTCGGTGCTACCAAGCTCTCTCGTGAAAAAGCCCGCCGCGCAGAATCCTGGATCGAGCTTGAAGCAGCACACAATGCTGACGAAGTGGTTACAGGCGTTATCTCCGGCAAGGTTAAAGGTGGTTTCACAGTTGATGTTCGCGGCCTGCGTGCGTTCCTGCCAGGTTCACTGGTTGATGTTCGCCCACTGCGTGAAATCACCCACCTGGAAAACATCGAACTTGAATTTAAAGTAATCAAGTTAGACCCCAAGCGCAACAACGTGGTGGTTAGCCGTCGTGCCGTTATGGAGAGTGCAAACTCTGCCGAGCGCGAAGAGCTGCTGGCCAACCTGGAAGAGGGCGCTTCACTGAAAGGTGTGATCAAGAACCTGACCGATTACGGTGCGTTCGTTGATCTGGGTGGTATCGATGGTCTGTTGCACATCACCGACATGTCTTGGAAGCGCATCAAGCACCCATCCGAGATGATCAATGTTGGCGACGAGATCGACGTTAAGGTTCTGAAGTTTGACCGTGAGCGCAACCGCGTATCACTGGGCATGAAGCAGATGGGCGAAGATCCCTGGGGCGACATCAAAGGCCGCTACCCAGAGGGCGCACGTTGCAAGGCCAAGATCACCAACCTTACCGACTACGGTTGTTTTGCCGAGCTGGAAGATGGTGTTGAAGGTCTGGTGCACGTGTCTGAAATGGACTGGACTAACAAAAATGTTCACCCATCCAAGATCGTTGACCTGGGTCAGGAAGTTGAAGTTATGGTACTGGACATCGACGAAGAGCGTCGTCGTATCTCCCTGGGTATCAAGCAGTGCTTCACCAACCCATGGGATGACTTTGCTTCAACCATGAGCAAAGGCGACAAGATCTCAGGCAAAATCAAATCTATCACTGACTTCGGTATCTTTATTGGCCTGGACGGCGGTATTGATGGTCTGGTTCACCTGTCTGACATTTCTTGGAACGAGACTGGCGAAGAAGCCGTTCGCAGCTTCAAGAAAGGCGAAGAAGTTGAAACAGTGGTACTCAGCATTGATGCAGAGCGCGAGCGCATCTCACTGGGTATCAAGCAGCTGGCCGACGATCCGTTTAACAACTACGTAGCCGAGAACGACAAGGGCGCGATTGTTAAAGGTACTGTTAAAGAAGTTGACGCCAAAGGTGCCGTAATCGACCTGGGCAACGACATCGAAGCTACATTGAAAGGCTCTGAACTGTCTCGCGACAAAGTAGAAGACGCCCGCAATGAGCTGACAGTTGGCGCCGAAGTTGAAGCCAAGATCATTAACGTAGATCGCAAGAACCGCGTTATTAATCTGTCGATCAAAGCAAAAGATGTCTCCGACGAGAAAGAAGCGGTTAAAGCTCACCGCAAGACAGAGACAGAATCTGCAGCACCAGCTACCATCGGTGATCTGATCAAGGCTCAAATGGACAAGTAATGTCCCGCTGAGTTAGAAAAGGGTGGCCTGGCCACCCTTTTTTTTGTCCAAAAATTGCCAATAGCTCAATTTTTGCTTGAATAAATTTAAAACTTCAATAAAATCAATAAGTAACAAAAATAATGCACAGTAACCACAACAGAAGTACAAGTATTACGCATGACCAAGTCTGAACTGATCGAAAAAATCTCCGCCAGCCAGGACCAATTGCCACCCAAAGATGTGGAATTAGCGGTACGCATGATTATCGAGCGCATGACCTCAGCCCTGGTAGCCAATCAACGCATAGAAATTCGCGGTTTCGGCAGCTTCTCTCTTCACTACCGCGCCCCGCGCATGGGCCGCAACCCCAAGACCGGCGACCCAGTGCAGCTCACCGGCAAGTACGTCCCCTACTTCAAACCAGGCAAAGACCTGCGCACCAGAGTCAACAACAGCCTTTAACACCGCTTACGAGTGAATAGCACTGCAAAGTCGTACTGACCGAAAAGAAATATCTTTTTATCAAGGAGATTACCGAGGCTTGTCGGCTGACCTATGGTATTTGGGGTAAGCCGATAGTAGCTGCGGAGTGGGAGTAACTTCAATTAATCATGAGATTTAGCTATCACAAAATGTTCGAGGTTACATAATTGATTTTCAGCCAGGGCTCTTCCAACAGGGGCAAAGTACTGAGAGTTTAGGTCGGTTAGAGTCAGGTTCTGCTCAATGAAGTAACCATTTTGCAAAAGTACGTTTTCTATCTCTTTAGCCGAGTAGAACGATATCCAAGGCTCTCCCGCTTTCGCTGATAAGTATTTTATTGTTTCAGAGCGTTTTGCAGCTTTTGGGTAGCCCTTGCCAAAGCAAGCTGTGGGGTTCGTATTGAGAAGTTCGTCGACATAGGATATAAAAAAAATTGAACTGGCCTTTTGAGTGAGACTGGCCATTTCTCTGATCGTTGAACTGACAGCCTCTTTAGTAATGTACTGAGAGACGCCCTCGAGTGTAATGACAGTGGACTTGCTTTGATCGAAACCTGCATCCATAAGTTGCTTAGTTAACGACTGGTCAGTGAAGTCAACCGGCACATAGGTGACATTTTTCGAATCAGATAAGTCTCTCGGAAGTTTAGAGCGCTTTCTAGCCTGAACTTCAAGCTGATCTACTTCAAAAATCCTCAGTGAAGGGGGAAGTTCAAGCCGATGAGCTCGGCAATCATACCCCGCTCCGAGAATGACATATTGCTCAACCCCATCTCCAGCACTTCTTGTAATAAGATCATCAATAAAGCGTGTACGCGAAATTATGTGTTCGTGAAAACCGGGTACAAGTTTTTTAGCCAACCAGACATTAAGCTTATGTCCCATCAGCTTAATAAAGCTGGCACCCATTACAAATCTGTCGGCGTAAGGGTCGCTTATAACGCGTTTATCAGACTTGGCCAGGGTTTCAATCATACGCTGTTTGGCCACGCCCTGGGCCGTACCATCTTTTGCAAAAATTGAGTCACTCATTGCCCCATCCTATCCTTTTCTTAAATTTCACTCAATTTCCGGCCATCGCCGGTCTGTGTGCACATCTAAAACTTTGATTGGTGATTATTGCTAAGTGTTCCCATGGGCACAGTCCGCGGCTGAGAGCAGGGCAGAAAGCAACCTAATAATGCCGCCATAACATTCATTAAAGTGGCTCAATATCCAGAGGTACTGGAGGGGCTGGTTGCTTGAGAGAGATATCGCTACATTTGACGGGCTCCATGCAGGATCTCTAGACTATAATTATTTCAGCAGATTCTTTACGCAGTTTGTAAAAGGCAAAATATTTTCTCTCTGAGCATCGGTATAGTCGATTTCGGTTCCATCCGATAAACTGAAATTACCGGAAAAAAAAGGGTTTTGCCCGTTGGTGTCAATTTTGCCGTTTATTTCAAGTTCAAATGTTTCGCCTGATGGCAATAATTGAGCGCAGCTTTCTATTGTAGTGTTTGTTTGGGTGGCGTTGACAGCGAGAACACCTGATATGGCGATACCAGACACCAGTCCAAATATATATTGTCTTTTCATGATTCAGTCTCCAATTAGTTAAATCGTATTTTAAGGACTGAAGTTTATTGTATAAGTTCCGGCATTATTTGGGCGCCTGTTGCGAGAAGTTGTTTTACCCAAACAACTCTTTCAAAGCTGCCAGCGATTCCTCGCCCTTGGCTTGATTTTCTTCGGCACTCATCTGGGAATCTCCGCCACCAATTCTGACTAAATCATCCTCCGGCAACTCATCAATAAACCGACTAGGCGTAGTCGCCGACGTATCCCCAAACTGGGTGCGCTGTCGGGCGCTGGTCATGGTTAAGGTGCGCTGGGCTCTGGTGATGCCCACATAAGCCAGCCGTCGCTCTTCCTCAATCTGTCCGCCTTCCACACTGTTTTTGTGGGGCAAAATATCCTCTTCCATGCCGATCATAAATACATGGAGGAATTCCAAACCTTTGGCGGCGTGCAGTGTTAGCAGTTGAACCTTGTCGTCGGCGGACTCTTCCTCTTCTCGGTCTAGCAGGTCGCGCAAAATAAGTTTGGCAATGGCGTTTTCGATTTTGCTGTCACCATTTTCTTCGGCGGTATCGCTGTCGTCGTTTTTTAACACCTGGGCCAGTTGGCTGAGGAGAAACTGCACATTTTCCCAGCGCTTTTGGGCGACATGGTCGCTGCTGGCATTTTGGTGGAGCCAGTTGAGGTAGTCGGCGTCGTCGAGCATTTCGTTAATGGCGGACATGGGGTTGCCGCTGTATACATTGCGGTTGACGCTCTGTATCCAGTGTTTAAAGCGTTTTAGGCGCTCTAGATTATTGGCGGGCATGGTGGCGGTGAGGCCGACTTCGTCGATGGCGCTAAACAGGGAGAGGCTGCGCTGGTTGGCGTACTCGCCGAGTTTTTCTAAGGTGGTGGGGCCTATCTGTCGCCTTGGGGTGTTGATGATTCTGAGTAATGCGTTGTCGTCGTCTGGGTTAATAATTAACCGCAGGTAGGCCATGATATCTTTGATTTCGGTTTTGGCGTAGAAGCTCTGGCCGCCGGTAATCTCGTAGGGAATATTCTGTGCCTGGAGTTTTATCTCTACAAGCTTGGCCTGGTAGTTGCCGCGGTAGAGCACGGCAAAGTCGCTGTATTTGCAGCGGCGTTTAAGGCGCATATCAATAATTTCATTGACCACGCGCTCGCATTCGGCCTCTTCGTTTTCGCTGCTAATAAAGCGCAGTGGGTCGCCTGGGCCCAGCTCGCTCCACAATGCTTTGCTGATCAGGTGGGGGTTGTTATCGATTAATGTGTTGGCGGCTTTTAGGATGCGGCCGGTGGATCTGTAGTTTTGTTCCAGCTTGACAATATTGAGACGCGGGAAGTCTTCTTGCAGCTGCATTAGGTTTTCTGGTCGTGCGCCGCGCCAGGCGTAAATGGACTGGTCGTCGTCGCCTACTACAGTAAGTGCCTGGTTTTGGTTAACCAGGGTTTTGACCAGCTCGTACTGGGCCAGGTTGGTGTCCTGGTATTCGTCCACTAATAGGTAGCGAATGCGGCGCTGCCATTTGGCCAGTATCTCGGGCTGCTGTCTGAACAGCAGTACCGGGGTCATAATCAGGTCGTCGAAGTCGACGGCGTTATAGGCCTTGAGCGCTCTTTGATAGCGTTCGTAGAGCATGGCGATGCCTTGCTCGCCAGTGCTGTTGGCGGCGCTGACGACTTGGCCGGGTTCCAGCAGGCTGTTTTTCCAGTTGCTGATGGTGTTTTGGGCGGTGTCGATGAGTTTTTCATCCAGCTCGGTGTGGCGCACCAGTAGTTCTTTTATCAGGTTGCGGCAGTCTTCCTGGTCGAGTATGGAGAAGCCGGGTTTAAAGCCCAGGGCTTTGATCTCGGTGCGAATAATAGTCAGGCCAAGGTTGTGAAAGGTGGAGACGGTGAGGCCTTTGCCATTTTCTTTGCCCAGCAGGCTGCTGACCCGGGCTTTCATTTCCCGGGCGGCTTTATTGGTGAAGGTCACGGCGGCGATATTGCGCGCTGGTATGCCGCAGTCTTCTACCAGGTAGGCAATCTTTTTGGTGATTACGCTGGTTTTGCCACTGCCGGCACCGGCCAGTACTAGCAGTGGGCCATCGATATATTTCAGCGCGGCCTGCTGTTGGGGGTTGAGGTTTTGAGCCATGCTAGCGTTAGGCCATCTCGGCTATGGCGCTGCGTTTCTCTTGAAGCTGAGACACTGAGCCTTCAAATTCCTCTAGTTTTTGGCGTTCTTTGGCCACCACTTCGGCGGGGGCGTTGTCGACAAATTTGGCATTGCTAAGTTTGCCGCTTAGCTTTTTGACTTCAATGCTGATCTTGTCGATCTCGCGGTCGAGGCGGGCCAGTTCGGCATCTACATCAATTAGGCCGGCCATGGGCACCAGGATTTCCAGATCGCCTGCCAGTGCCGTGGCACAGAGTGGTGCTTCGGCTGGGTCATCCAGCCAGGTGATAGATTCCAGGCTGGCCAGTTTGCTGAGGAACTGGCGATTTTCTTCCAGGCGACGCTTATCTTCGGCATCGCCGCGGGCCAGGTAAATGGGCAGGGCTTTGGCGGGGCTGATATTCATTTCACCGCGCACATTGCGTACCCCAACAATCACGCTTTTAACCCATTCAATATCTGCGTCTGCAGCGCTGTCGATCTGTGATTGATCAGCCACAGGAAAGGGCTGCAGCATAATGGTGTCGCCTTCGGGCTTGAGGCTTATGCCGGCCAGGGGGGCGATATTTTGCCAGATCTCTTCGGTAATAAAGGGCAGCATGGGGTGGGCCAGACGTAGTATGGCCTCCAGTACACGCACTAGGGTGCGTCTGGTGCCTTTCTGTATGGCGGGGTCGCCGTCTTTATCCCAGAGCACTGGCTTGGAGAGCTCCAGGTACCAGTCGCAGTATTCGTTCCACACAAAGTCATAGAGTGCCTGAGCAGCCAGGTCGAATCTGTAGCTGTCGATGGCGGCGGTGACTTCAGTCTCGGCGGATTGCAGGCGGGAGATTATCCAGCGGTCGGCCAATGTCAGTTTGTAATCTTCAGAGTTATCCTGGCCGCAGTCTTGGTCGCCGTCTTCTCCGGTGGCGTTCATCATGACATAGCGGGAGGCATTCCAGATTTTATTACAGAAGTTTCTGTAGCCTTCCAGGCGTTTCATATCCCAGTTGATATCGCGGCCGGTGGAGGCCAGGGCGCAGAGGGTAAAACGCAATGCGTCTGACCCATGAGGCTCTATGCCATCGGGGAACTGTTTTCTGGTGCGGCTGGCAATCTTTTGCGCCAGCTGGGGCTGCATCATATTACCGGTGCGTTTTTCCAGCAGGGAGTCGATATCTATGCCGTCGATCATATCCAGTGGGTCCAGCACATTGCCTTTGGACTTGGACATTTTCTGGCCCTGCTCGTCGCGGATCAGGCCGGTCACATAGACGGTTTTGAACGGTACCTCTGCCTCGCCATTGTCATCTTTAATCAGGTGCATGCTCATCATAATCATGCGCGCTACCCAGAAGAAAATAATATCGAAACCAGTGACCAGTACATCGGTGGGGTGGAAGGTTTTAAGGCGTTCGGTATCTTCAGGCCAGCCAAGAGTGCCAAAGGTCCAGAGGGCGGAGGAGAACCAGGTATCCAGTACATCCTCGTCCTGGTGCAGCTGGGTATCACCCAGATTGTATTTCTCGCGAACCTCTTGTTCGCTGCGGCCTACATAGGCTTTGCCGGCTTGGTCGTACCAGGCGGGAATACGGTGGCCCCACCACAGCTGTCGTGAGATACACCAGTCCTGAATATTGCGCATCCAGCTAAAGTACATATTTTCGTACTGCTGGGGGACAAATTTTATGCGCCCGTCCTCTACGGCTTGGATAGCTGGGCCGGCGAGTTTTTTGGCGTCTACATACCATTGGTTGGTAAGTAGGGGTTCAATAACCACGCCGCCACGGTCGCCGTAGGGCACGGTCATATCGTTTTCTTCAATGCTTTCCAGCAGGCCCAGGGCTTCAAAGTCGGCGACAATTTCCCGGCGCGCGGCAAAGCGCTCCATGCCGCGGTACTTCTCTGGCAAGGTGGCGTCCATTTCTTCGTTTTCGCTGCCGTCGGCATTAACGCACTCGGCGCTCTGACGAATATCTGCATTGGTGGTCAGGATATTGATCATGGGTAGCTGTTGGCGCTGACCCACTTCGTAGTCGTTAAAGTCATGGGCTGGGGTGATCTTTACGCAGCCTGTGCCTTTTTCCATATCGGCGTATTCATCGGCGACAATCGGAATTAGTCTGCCTACCAAGGGTAACTCTACATGCTTACCTACTAGGTTTTTAAATCTGGGGTCTTCCGGATTTACGGCGACGCCGGTATCACCCAGCATAGTTTCCGGGCGGGTGGTGGCGACCACGATGTAGTCTTTGCCGTCGTCGGTGGTGGCGCCATTGGCCAGCGGGTAGCGCAGGTGCCACATTTTGCCTTTTACTTCGCGGTTCTCGACTTCGAGATCGGAGATGGCGGTGTGCAGTTTGGGGTCCCAGTTGACCAGGCGTTTGCCGCGGTAGATCAGACCGTCTGCATGCAGGCGCACAAAGGCTTCTTGCACTCCTTGGTAAAAGCCGTCGTCCATGGTGAAACGCTCGGTGTCCCAGTCGACGCTATTACCCAGGC